>JAAYSS010000020.1 GCA_012518275.1 Bacteroidales bacterium | reverse complement strand
TCCATTCGATTGACGGATAAAATATAGCTCTTAACCTATTTGTAAATATCAACAGTAAAATTATTAAAGCCGTAATCACTACATTTTTATAAAACGTAGCCCAATTGGAAATAATTAATGCATCGCCGAAACAACCGCAATCAGTTACCGGATTTTTTAGAGCCACGTAGAGAGTTAACGGCAACATCACGCCCATGAACAACAGTGCCAGCAAAGAAGTGGTTTTCAATTTTACTTTGAGTAGGAAACAAAGCCCAAGAATTAACTCGAAGGTAGAGAGTGCAATGGCAGCAGGCAAAGCTAAGAAAGCCAGATGCTCGAAAAAACCGCCGAAAGCTGTCAGATAATCTTGAAATTTGTAGGTAGAGCCTAGCGGATCAATGGCTTTTACAAAACCTGAAAAAATGAAAACAGCAGCCAGAATCAATCTAGTGACTTCTAATACAATCTTAAACGCCTTTTGCAACGGCGATTCAGCATACAAACTTGACGCACCATATCTGTATAGATTATCTCTGCTCATAATTGTATTTATTAGTCTCCGAACTCGCTCTTAATCAGCCTAAAAACTGCATAATTTATCATATCAAAATAATTGGCGTCAATGCCTTCCGAGATGAGCGTTTTACCCTGATTGTCTTCAATTTGTTTAGTACGATGTATTTTCTGTAAAATCAAATCGGTGTAAGATTGTGGACGCATCAGCCGCCAAGCCTCATCGTAGTCATGATTTTTGGCTTCCATCAATTCTTTGGCTTTCTGAATGTAGCTGTCATAAAGTTCAATGGCTTTTTTGCCATCCAAATCGTTGCAGGTAGTTTCTCCTAATTCAATCTGAATCAATCCAATGACACTATAATTTACGACTGCAATCAACTCACCCCGAATATCATCACCAACCTTATTTACGCCCTTCGTCTCGATAGAGCGAATGCGGTTTGCCTTAATAAAAATCTGGTCGGTAACCGAAGTTTGGCGAAGAATCCTCCAAGAAGCGCCGTAATCTTTTAGTTTTTTTACATAAATATCACGGCAAATAGCGGTTATTTGGTCAAATTGCTGGCTGGTGTTACTCATATAGCGACTTTTTCTTTAGCTTGCAAAAATACAAATTTATTGGTAATGATGCAAAATTAGCTGATTGAATTTGAATCTAGAATTTACGTATTTCCCTACAACTCTTGCAAAAACAAAGCCGCTCCACCACCTTTTGCAAGGAATAACTCTAACTCACTATTAGAGTCAACTTGTAATTTCTCAATGACATAAGCCGTAGGATTTGTTTTCCAATCTGAATCTTGTGCATCTTTATAAATTTTTAATTCATATTTTTTCCCAACATCTAAAAAATTAAATTTTATAGTCAAATTTCGACTTTTTTCATCAGTTATTGCACCAACAAACCAACTATTTGAATATTTATCTTTCCGAGCTGTAACCACATAATCTCCAATTTCACCATCTAATATGATTGTTTTAGCCCAATTGACAGGTACAAGTTTAATAAATTCAAAAGCCGGATTGCCGATATAATTTTCAGGTAGATCTGAAGCCATTTGAAGTGGACTGTATATTACAATATAAAGTGCTAATTGCTTTGCAATGGTTGTTTGAACGCGTGTACCTGGATGCGAAGTATTAGAAAAATTAAACGTACCAGGTGTGAAATCCATCGGTCCTGCCAACCCACGTGTAAATGGAATTATGCAAGTATGTTCAGGTGGATTTCCACCATCACTTGACCAAGCATCGTACTCTTGACCTCGGACACCTTCATGAGTCATCAAATTTGGATATGTTCGTTGAAGTCCTGTTGGCATAATGGGCTCATGTACATCAACCATGATACCATATTTTGCAGCAGTTTCAATCACTTTCTGATAATGCCTTACGCCGTACTGACTACTATGACGTTCTTTTTTATCTAATAACGGATTCACATAGCCGGTTTTAACTAAATTCACTCCATGCTTTTGATAAAACGCAAATGCACTATCCAGTTGCCTTTCATAATTTATTGTTGCTCCACCTGTTTCATGATGACCAATTAGCTTTATATTTTTATTTTTAGCATATGTGCTTATTTTTTCTATATCAAAATCGGGATAAGTTTTTGTAAAACTAAATTTATCACCGTTTTCTACCCAGTCTCCATCCCAACCATAATTCCAACCTTCCACAAGTACTCCTTGAATGTCATTTTCAGAAGCAAAATCAATGTATTTTTTCACATTTTCAGTGGTAGCACCATGCTTAGGGCCTTGAGCCCAAGTATATTTATCCATATGCATACCCCACCAAATTCCTACATATTTAATTGGTTTTATCCACGATGTATCTTTAATTTTTGAAGGTTCGTTTAAATTCAACATTAATCTTGAGTTAACTAATTGATTTAAATCGTCTGCCAATACAATAGTTCGCCAAGGAGTAACCATCGGAGATTTAGAATACACCTTCATTCCATCCGACCAGGGCGTCAAATCAGTTTTCAGAGTGGTTGTTCCTGTGATAGGATATAGATTCATTTTGGCATAATCAATTAAACCCGCTTCGTGCAATAGAATGTATTTTCTGTCTTTCGTTTCAATCGTAATAGGAGTTGTTACTGTATCCAAATCGTTGACAGCTTTTTTAGTCCACAGTTCTTCATAATACACACCTTTATAAGCTGGTATAGCCCATGCAGAGTCGTTTTTGGCAAGCACAAATTCTGTCAGTTCATCTTGTATATTTATTTTTTGAAGTTTTTTTTGTGAAGGAATTTCGTATCTAAAACCAACTCCATCATTAAATACTCGAAATATAATATTTAGTTTTCTAAGCTTCCCTTCTTTTTCCTTTAATCCAACCTTTAACTCATTATAATTATTTCTAACTTCAACTTCTTCACCCCATACCTGTTTCCATGTTTCATTTTTAGAGTTTTTGTTTATATTTATTATCTTTAATTTTAAAAAAAGTGAATCATTTCCTTCAAATATAAAACCCATTTTAGAGGGCAATAAAACTTGTTTACCGTTTTTTTGAATGGAATATTCCGGATTTCCATCTTTTAAGGAAAACATTAGCTTTAATTTCCCGTCGGGCGATTCAATCGTTTGTACATTTTCATACGTTTGTCCACATGCACTAAGCAGTATTGTGCAAACCATTAAGAATAATAATTTTATTAATTTCATAGTTTTATAATCATTTTTGTTTGAATACAAATAAACATCGGAACTGAATAGTTTTTATCAAAGTTTCTTAATAATGATTTTTAAAAATTTTAGTCAACATCTCTTTAGCTTTTATAATTTAGGTGTTTTTTATTTACCTTACACTTGGATACCCGTCTGATTGCTGAATATTTTCATTGCGTTCCAATTCCAATTGAGGAATAGGCTGAGTGTATGACTCATTGCCTTTCCATGTTATTTCACCATGACGTGTCTCTTTATAATATGCCGCTTCCATAGGACCAATTTTCCATCTTCGTACATCAAACCACCATTGACCTTCAGCAAAAAGCTCTGCCCAACGTTCATATTTTAACACATCTGTTGCTAAATGATCACTCGAATCGGCTGTTTTGGTTCTATCATTCAGGCTTTTATAATCATATTTGGAAGGAGAATCGGGCGAAACCCCATAAGCTCTTCGGTGTACTTTATTTATATATTCCAAAGCTTTTAAGGGTTCGGTATCCTTTATTAACTCTGCATAAAGTAAATAAATGTCGGCTAACCGCAAAATAGGATAATTAGCATCACTACTTTGGTTTTTGCCATATGGTGCAGGGCCCATCTCTACCCCATTAATGTTTGTAAATTTCCGATGTTGCCATGCAAGAATATCAGTTCTGTTATTAACTTCGCTTGATCGGTCGTAATAGGTAATCATTCCTTTTTCATTAATGTATTCATCCACATAAGGTTGTCCTGCTGATAACATTAATCGTGGATCTACCTTGTCTTTATTATTTTTTAAATCGATACAATTCTGACGATAATTAGGATTTTGCAGACGGTAAGGAAAATTCATTATTGAGCGTGGCTGAGTGGGAACAAATGCGGTATTAAAAGTTCTTCTAGGAACAGTATCTCCACCTATTCCATAAAATCCGAATCTACGAATATTGGCATCGTGTATGTAATTATTCCCCCACTCACTACTTTTTTTAGAAGTAATAATATCGTATTCTTTTGTAATTGGATCGACAAGCCCCTCTACTGCTGGTCTGAAGCGAATATCCAAATTCATATACCAAGGAGCAAAGACCATTGGCATACCACTTCCAGTCGTATATCCTGCCCACGGACCGTTTTGATTCCTATTTGTGGTCATGCTCAATTCGTACAGCGACTCGGAGTTAAATTCATTCTCAGGATTTCCATAAAACATATCTTTGTAAACATCAGGTGAAGCCAATTTTTTACCGCTATTATTTATGATATCCTCCAATACTGATTTAGCCTTTACTTTATAGTCAGAATTTATATAGGCTGCCTGCATATATACCTTAGCTAATAGACCTTTAGCTGCCCATTCTGATGCACGGTATTTATCATTGTACCCTTTCAGTAATATAACTGCTTCCTCCAAATCCTTAATAACAAATGCCCATGTTTCAGCAGTTGTTGCTCTTTTTCTTTTCATCTTATCAAGACTACTTTCAACTTTATCAAAGATGGGAAACCCCCACCCATCTGGTCTAATTTCAAAGAAAATCTGAGCATGCCAATATGCAAGTGCCCTATTGAACAATGCCTGCCCACGCATATATTGCAGTGATTCCTTTTCGGACGCTATGTTATATGTCGACTTATAGTTTTCAATTGCTTCCAGGGCTGTTGTAGAAAGATTCGCCCATTTGCAAATATCTACATATATTTGAGTAATATAACGACTATTTACATCTGTATAATTATCCATACTTGTACCTCTTTCATCATAGGAACCATATGTGTCTGTAGTATGATCGTAAAGGTAAATCCCCATTGGGAACCAGTAAAAAGAATACATCCCGATACCATATGGACCAGCATATGAAGAAGTAAGCACCAAATCAACTTGTTCTAATGTAGCGGGAAAATTGTCTTGTGATAATGTTTGCTTATTGGTTATATCAAAAAAATCACTACAACTGTTCAATAGTGCTACAACTAATATCGTTGATAAATATTTCAATTGATTTTTCATGTTTTATTCTTTTTCAAAAATGGTATTATTAAAAAGTTAAATCCACACCAAAAGAAATTAATCTTGAAGGAAGATATCGATTTTGATGGTCTACCCCTCTCATTAACACACCTCCGCCAATCTCTGGATCAATACCTGAGTATTTTGTTATGGTGAAAATATTTTGTGCACTTAGGTAAATTCTGAGATTTTCCATTGATATTTTTCCGATTACTTTTTTCGGCAACGAATAACCCAAGACAAGATTTTTTAATTTCAAATAATTCCCTTTTTCAACCATATAGCCAGAAACGGTTGAGTAATTTTTATTTGCTGCACCATCACCAATAAATGAACCATTTTCATCAAGGTATCCGACACGAGGAAAATCAGTAACCGTATTGTTATGCTTTCCAAAGTTGGATGTTTTAAATATTTCTGCCGTCGTATTATCTAAGCTAAACATCTGAGTATAAGGCTTTATTAAATTCATAATATCAAATCCAAGTGCACCCTGCAATACCATACTTAGATCAAAACCTCGATATGTTAAGTTTCCATTCAAACCATAGGTCATTTTTGGCCAGGGATTTCCAATAAATTTTCTTGAAAGTGGTGTTACGCTACCTTGCCCGTTATCATCAAAAATTAAATCACCAACACCTGTCTGTCGCTTTTGATAATAAATTCCTATTGGAAAATTATCACTATTCAATGGCTGACCTGTCACTGGATCAAAATTTGTATGGTCAGGATTAGCAACTTTCCATGCATCTAAAGCACTTTTATTGTAATCATCGACTTGTTGTTGATTTTGAAAAATTCCAATTACCTGATACCCATAGAACATACTCATCGGATATCCATCTTGAGTTCTGGAAACCAAATTCCACTGATTGTCCAATCCCTGATCTATAGGTGAAGCTCCAGGTGCAGCACCTACTTGACGAACTAAGTTGGAATTAAAGGATACATTTGCACTAACAGAATAACTGAAATCTTTATTCCTTTCATTCCAACTTGCAGCAATTTCATGTCCTTGATTCTCTACTAATCCGGCATTGAAAAAAACAGGAACCGTATTTGCAGGATCATCACTGCTGAAATAATAACTCATCCCGGCAGAAAGAGGCAAAGCACCTCTATATAACATATCTTTTGTTAATCTTTTATAATAGTCATATGTAATGGTAAGTCGATTTTTCAGAAAAGTCAAATCCAAACCAATATCTGTTTGATTTATTTCTTCCCATTTTAAATCTGCATTCCCAACAGTTGCTATCCAGTATCCTGCTTGCTGTACAGCCGTACCATCAAATGAGTGGCTAATTCCTGTACCAGACCATGTAGACTGATACATAAACTGAGGTACACTCATATCATTACCTAAAACACCCCAACTAATACGCAATTTTGCATTGTCAAGCCAATTTTGTGTAAATGGTTTAATAAAATTCTCTTCACTCAATCTCCATCCCAAATTAATTGACGGAAAATAACCCCACTTATTTTTTCCTATAAACCGATCAGATGCATCTGCTCTAAAATTGGCTGTCAACAAATACTTACTCAAATAGCTATAATTTATTCTGCCAAAAAAAGATGCTCTACGTTCAATGGGTAAAGAATCCCATGCGTCCTTTGTAGGACCGGCAGAAGACAAGGCTATGGATTCAGCTACTGGAATTGCAAAATCGTATGCTGTAACACCAATATTGTAGCCGTCTCTTTTCCAAAATTCAGTACCAATCATAAATTTCATCTCATGATTAGCTATTTTTCTATCATACGTGAAAACTGAATTTAACATGAGATTCTGGATTGTTCCAGCTGCAGCATCTAATTTTTGAGGACTGACTTGAACGGGTCCAAAATCCTTAAATTCGGTAAACGTGTTTTTTGAAAAACCATAGAATTCACCCGCTCCTGTTGTTTTCCAATCCAATCCTTTTAGCAAATTAACATTGATATATGCATGAGCATTCAAAGTATAATTGTTGTCATTAAACACATGAAATGCATTCTCCAATCCTGCAAAGTTTGGTCCGCTTGCGACAGATATCGGTGTTTTTGCAAAATTTCCATCTTCATCGTAAACTAAAGCCACAGGAACAGTCCTGAAAGGGATGGTGTGATTATAAATAGAAGAAGAAGTTGCAGGGTTAGTCTTTAATTTACTCCCATAAATAGACTCACCAATTGTAATTCGCTTGCTGAACTTATAATCTAGATTACTTCGGAATGAAAATCGTTCAGCGTGAGTATCTAGATAAACACCTTTTTCACCTAAATAACTTGCTGAAAGAAAGAAGTTTGTTTTATCTGAAGCTGAGGCAAGGGAAAGATTATATTCTTGTTCAGTTCCTGTGCCGAACATAACTTTCATCCAATCCGTATTAGGAAGTTCATTGATATTTGTAACTCCAAGTGTACTTAATGTGCTTCCATTTTCAAAAGCATCTCTTGCTCTAATCCAATCCGTTGTTTCAAGCAATTTAATATTGCTTGTAATATTTCTCAAACCATATCGGGCATTTAAATTTATGGTGTTTTTTTCTTCTTTTTTCCCTTTTTTGGTAGTTATCAAAACAACTCCTCCTGCAGCTCGTGAACCATAAATAGCAGCTGAACCTGCATCTTTTAAAATTTCAATGCTTTCTACATCGCGCATATTAAAGTTAAATCCTGCATCTTGTGGTACACCGTCCACAATGTAAAGTGGACTCATCCCATTTAGAGAACCTGCTCCTCGGATTATAATGTCAGCAGCACTTCCGGGTGTACCTTCACCTTTGGTAATCATTACTCCTGACACTAAACCAGCAATTGATTCTGCCAAACTCTTAGAGGAATAATCCTTCATATCTTCAGCTCGTACAGATGAAATTGAACCAGTAAGATCTGAACGTTTCTGAGTACCATATCCAACAATAACTATTTCTTCGAGTGATTTTGTATCTTCCAGAAGTGTAATATTGTAAATGTTTTTATTGTGTGTTATCTGCTCCTGATAAGCCTGATAACCAATGTAAGTAACAACTAACGTTTTACCAATCGGTGCTAATAATTCGAATTTGCCATCCAAATCAGTAACCACTCCAATGTTAGTTTCATTTACAGTGACAGATGCACCAATTATAATTTCATTATTAGTGTCGGTAACTATACCACTAATTGTTTTTGTATCTTGAGCGCAGATAGGATTTTTAAGGAAAAAGTATCCAAAAACAAATAGCCAAAGAATGGATAAAACTTGTTTTGTCATAAAAATTAGATTAAGATTTTTTGCCAAAAGGCAGTTCTTTATTGTATGGAAGTAATTCTATTTTATTCGAAAAGGGAAATACTCATCCTTTCGAGTAGTAAAAAGCTGCTTTATCTTAAAGAAAAAGCGAAGTGAAAATTCTCCGCTTTTTCTAAATAATCTAGATAAACTTGCTTAGTTTTTTGATTTAAACAATTTAAATACTTGAATAGTACCGTCCTCTCTCATCACCTGTTCAAAATAAATGCCGTATATAGGTTCTTCGGCTAGCTCCATCCCTTGGATGCTAATGTATTTTCTGCTTATAATTGGGGAATTTGAAATTATTGGACTATTCACACCAGATATTACAGTACATGCAGGAGCATATCCTTTTATAGGATAGTTTTCTCCCCATAATCCATCGTAATCATCATTGTAGAATTCGGGACTTGTTTTAGTACCCGTGTAAGGTAGAGTTTTAAAGGTTGCTTCTGAATCTGTGCCAGGGTTTAGAGTCTCACCAACCGGTTCACCTGCGGGCCACATCCACCAACCTGCTCCAGGATCATCAGCTGTGTATTCAAATCCAAATAACTGCCCAAAAACAAATGTTTCAGCATCTAATGTTTGGGCTGCAGATAAATCCATGGTCGTAGCTAATTGAGCTATATTCCAAGTTGCACCATAGATGTTTTCTTTTAACGGTTTCAGTCTATGTGAATCACCATTCAAGTCACCAAAACCAGTCCATTTATTAAATGCTAAACTTCGAGTTGCACCAGGAGCAGTCGGTGTTTCTTTCAACCAAGATTCCAAAGGAGTACCTGTTACATCAAAGGCAATTACAAAAGTTTCATCAACTTCAAAGTCATTTGATGAAGCAAATGAATTAGTTGCACAATCCCATTTAACAATATAAAATCCGTTTTCATCTTTTGGATTATTAACGGTTGTAGCAAGAACATTTATGCTTGTAAAAATAGCTACAAAAAAGAATAAAGTAATTTTTTTCATAAGTTTATTTTTTTGTGATTAAATAGATTAATGTCAGTACAAACATACTAAATAAAGTGCTAAAAAAATTAGAGCATAAAAAAAATATCAACATCAGAAAATATATTTAGCTAATAATTAAGCACATACCTAAAATCTATATCAAAAAAATATAGATAAAAAAACCAAGAAACACGAATAAATAAGCTCTAAAACTACGTTTAAGCATAGAAATTGCACTTACAAGGAAAATAAAATAAATTAAATTAATATCTTTGTTATTATTCTTATTAAATTTAATATAATGAAACGACTATTATTTTTTTTGACACTCCTCATGTCTTTAATTTGTACTTCAAACACAAATGCTCAACATGTTACTTTTGTCGATGACAACAAAAATCGTGGTTATGTTAACCGCCCTTACCTCAGATATGAAGCAGAAAGTAGTAAATGTGTTACCGATGGTATCATCTTGTCTCCATCTTTCGATCAACGCACATTGCAATCCGAAGCTTCCAATCAATCGGCTGTTAACTTAATTAATATCGGGTCATATGTACAGTGGAATAATTCTGCAACCGCAGATGGCATGACCATCCGTTTTTCAATTCCAGATAATAGCATCGGGACAGGAACTCAAGGAACACTCGCTTTATTTGTAAACGATATTTTTGTTCAAAACATTATCTTAGACTCCTATTGGGCATGGCAATACATATTAAAATATGGAACAAAATATCCAGACAACACACCGAATACAACATCAAAATTCCCACGCATGCGGTTTGATGAAATAAGGGTAAAATTAACTAAAAAAATCCCTGTGAATGCAAGAATCAAATTAGTGAAGGTTGACAATGAAGGTATTCCATATACAATTGATTTTATGGAGTTAGAAGATATTCCAAAACCTATTACTTTCGAGTCCATTCAAGACACCAACAAAGTAATGTACACACCTGATGCTGGATCATTAGTTAGCTTTATAGGAGCCAATTTAGGTAAAACGATATTTATACCTGAAGGAAAATATAATGTAGATAAAAGGATTTATATAAATGGAGATAATACGAAACTACTTGGTGCAGGCATGTGGCACACAGAACTATTTTTTACTGCTTCTTCAGATGACAGAGGAACATATAGCCACAGAGGAATTGAGGCGAATGGGAACAATATTGTGATTCAAGATTTATTTTTGAATACTATCAATAATAAACGGTATTATAATAATAATAGTGCATACCAGGTAGGCAAAGGGCTGATGGGAAGTTTTGGCACGAATTCAACTATCAAAAACATATGGATAGAACATTTTGAGTGCGGTGGTTGGATTGAAGGCGCAAATAATTTATTAATACAAAATTCTCGATTTAGAAATAATTATGCCGATGGTATGAACCTAGCCAATGGATGTATTAATTCGATATTAGAAAATAGCAGTTTCAGAAATAATGGTGACGATGATATGGCGTCATGGTCTCGTGCTAGCGGGCTATGTGTCAACAATACATATAGATATTGTACATCAGAAAATAACTGGCGTGCATCTGCCATTGGTTTTTTTGGTGGAAAGCAGAACAAAGCATACAATTGCGTTGTGATTGACCCGATGGAAGCCGGACTTCGAATAACAAGCGATTTTCCCGGTGTACCTTATAGTTCTGATGGTTTTACCGAATTTCATAATATTTCGGTTTATAAGGGCGGAGTTGCAAATGGTACAATGGGAGTTTACGGAGATTTATGGGGAAATCAGCAAGGCGCAATCCATGTAGTAAGTACTACACAATACGATGTGCAAAATATAAAATTCTCGAACATTGATTTAATAGATTCTAAAAACAATGCTGTGTTTATTGGTTGCAGTTCTTACAACATTAGAAATTTAATCTTGAGTTCTATAAACATAGATGGAACAGGCAATTATGGGTTATTTTTCAACAATCCCAAAGGAAATGGTAAATACTGTGATATAACATATTCCAATATAGGAAATCCTAATAATACTAACACACCATCTGATTCTTTTATTTTTATTGAAGACTGTGGGGCAGCTGTCGGCAATCTTTTAACTGACCAATTAAATGCTGTTGGAGTAAATGGGAAAATATTCATTTCCGGAATAGTTAACACTCCTTTTTCTGTGTACAATTCACTTGGAATGTCGATATTAAAATCACATTTCAAGACCAACCCTATGGAAGTAAATATGAATACCGGGCTCTATATTATCAGATGGAACGAACAAAATTTCAGCAAAAAGGTGTGGGTAAATTAAAAACTTAATATGACTTAATTTCCATTACTTTCTTTATAAATTCATTGGATGGAACATTAGATTTTCCCCTTATTTTGGTTTTATACGTATAAATTGTGTTTACAGAATAATTCAGGAAATGGGCTATTTTTTCGTTTTCATTGATTCCCAACCGAATAAGTGCGTAAATTCTCAATTCAGGACTCAGGAGTTCTCCTTTTTTAACTTGAATTTGTTTTTCAGGTTTAAGCAATTTATTAAATTCATCTACAAAATTTGGGAAAATTTTCAAAAACACTTGATCAAATCTCTTATACAACGCAGCTCTTTCTTTTTCAACATCCAAGTTTTCGGGGAAATTTTTAAGCTCACTATATTGTTTTATTTGCACTTGCTTATTCACCCAACGCTGTAGAAATCCGATTTTTTCAATAAACTCAGCATTTTGGCTAAAAAAATAACCAATATATTCATTTTTAATTCGGTTTGCATCCAATAAATCGTCATTCATAGATTGAATCTCTCTTTTGGCAATCTCAATCTTATTCTTTGATTTCCAAATAAAACTCAAAGTAATAAGTAGTATTATCAATAGAATTAAAATGAATATAACAAAAAAAGCTATTCTGTCACGTTCTTTTTTAATCATGTTAATACGCTCTCCCTCAATAATTGGTAATATATTGCTAATTTCAAGTTGTCTGTGCCGAGCATTATAAAACTCAGCATCAACCAATGCTTGACGAATAAATACGACCGAATTTGTAACATCTCTTTCTTCATACAGTATTCTTGCCAAATTCCTGAGCGCTACCGTTTCTTTTGTGGAAGCTTTTACATCAGCTATTACTGCTTCAATCAAATACTTTTTGGATTCAACTCTATTTCCCAGCAAACCCTGTATGTATGCTATGCTTGATGTAGCAATTGCTAAATCATGTTGAGAGAAATCACCTCCAGATATCACTTTTTCAAATGATTCAATCGCTTTTAAATATTTTTCTGATTTCATCTCTTTTAACCCTTCTGCGAGCCAATATTTTTTTGTGTTTATTGGTAAGATTTGTAAAGCGGAATCGATTATACTATTGCCAATTTTATTGTACTTTTTTCGAAACTCAACCATATTATTAAAATCAGCCATATCATAATACAGTCTTGATTTACATAAAAAATATTCGATAAGCGTCTCTCTTGAACAGTCTGATAAATCTAATCCTGTAAGAATATCAGATGCTTCGCAAAATAAGCCGGATGATAAAAAACTAAAACCTTGCCTAATCTTTGACAATGCAATTTTATCCTTATCTTTCATCATATTGGACACGTCAAGTAACTTTTCAACATAAACATAAGCAGAATCATAAATATATGATCTATATTCATCATAAAGCATTGAGTATAAGTTGTAAAGTTCAATATTATCCCCACTTTTTAATTTGATAGAATCTTTCAATTGATTGATTTTAGCTTCTTTTATACTATCATAAAAAAATTGTCTTTGAAGATAAAAAGTTACAGAGTCCAAATTTACTTTCTCGGAAAAAGAGTGTATGCAAGATAATAAAAATATAATTGGGATTAATATGTGTTTAAGTGTATTCAAGTGTAGTGATTTTTATAGCAAACAAATGCTAATGTGTTGTACAAACAAGAGATTGAACTATTTTACATGTCCAAAAAGCACCAAAAATTGCGAGAAAAAGTAAATACTTGGGATGATAAAATTATCAGGCAAACTGACTTTTATCTGACAATAAAAAAGTAATATATTAAATCTAAAGATGGATACAGATGAGTATACCCTCCATATTATTTAAACTTAACAGATTAAATTTACAACATGAATAACCATCGACTGGTTAAACTTGTTTCTCAACCTCCTTGCGTGCATATATTTGCTCTATATTTTGTTCACGATGAATAAGGTGTACTTCAATTCCAAACTTTTCATTTAAGTGTTTTGCCACTCTTTGCGATGCATACACCGAGCGATGTTGTCCACCGGTACAACCATAACAAACCATCAGGTTGGTGAATTTTCGTTCCATGTAACGTTTCACAGACGCTTCAATCAGCGAAAGTGAGTTACGTATAAATTTCAAAATTTCCCCATCTTCTTCCAAAAACTGAATTACAGGTTCATCTAATCCTGTCAGCTTGTAAAACCGCTCATGCTTTCCGGGATTGTTCACCGCGCGACAATCGAAGACAAATCCACCACCATTACCTGAAGCATCGTTCGGAATCCCTTTTTTATAAGAAAAACTATACATCGTTACCACTAGCGGCCTGTCAAGATCTACTTCCTTGTACTGTTTTAATTCAGACAACTCCCCCAGTACTTGACCCAAATATGGAAAGGCTGAGAAATCAGATGACGACATTAATTCACGCAAGTTTCCCATCGCAAAAGGAATGCTTTTAAGGAAATGGGGCTTTTTCTCAAAATATCCCCTATATCCATATGCACCAAGTACTTGTAACAATCGAAAAAGAACAAATAACTTCAAGTTTGTTCGAAATTCTTGTTCGTCAAAATCCATGTATTTTTTTAAGGATTTTAAATAGGTTTTCAGCAGTTCCTCGCGAAGTTTTGTGCCGTATTGCGCCCTTGCCTGCCAAAGAAACGACGCCACGTCGTAATAAACCGGTCCTTGCCGTCCGCCCTGATAATCGATAAAATACAGTTCGTCATCTTTTATCATCACATTTCGACTCTGAAAATCACGATACATAAATGTATCACAAGGAACGCAAAGTAGCGCATCAGCTAACTTATCAAAATCATCTTCCAATCTATTTTCCTGAAAATCAAGACCACTGGGCTTAAGAAAACAGTATTTGAAATAATTCAAATCCCATAACACAGATCGCTTATTAAATTTTGGAAGTGGGTAACAAATTGAAAAATCAAATCCCTGCGCACCAATTACTTGAAACTTAGGCAGAAATTCCATTGTTTTATGAAGCATCTCCTTCTCGTGTGAGCTGAATACACGTGTCAGACGTCCTTTTTTAATATAATCAAACAGTAAAACATCGCCTAAATCTTCTTGCAGATAATGCAAATTATCATCTGATGCAGCTTTGAACTTAGGAACCGGAAGCCCTTTTCGGGTGAAATGTTTCGTCATTTCAATGAATGCAGTATTCTCTTCTTTCGATGTCCCAATTACCCCAACAAGCGTTTCGTCACCGCTTTGAAGACGGTAGTACTTTCTGTTAGAGCCCGAAACAGCCATTTGAACCACACTTTCTGCTTTTTTTGTCGTTACTTCTTCAAATAATTGTTGTAATGTTGACATATCTTGTTGCTATATTTTTCTTTTTAACAAATTATGCAAATTTACTAATAAAAACTGAAAAATTTAGCCTTTTACTGAATGAAAAAAATATCGGTAAACTTCGTACTTCAATACAAACGAGTTTGTAAGTGTTTATTTCAAATTCCGTCATAAACATTTTATCATATTTTAAAAACAACTTCTTATAACCACGAAAAATAATTATCTTTGCACATTGAATTTAATATTAAGATTAAAATAAAAAGACAATAATACACAAATGGGAATTGGTGATTTTTTGAAAAAAATTGTGGGCAATAAAGCCCAAAGAGATATGAAGGAGGTTAGGCCGGATGTGGAGCGAATAAAAGCTGCGTATGAAACAATAAAAAATCTCAGCAATGATGAGCTGCGTGCCCAAACCGAAGTACTGAAAAATAAAATTCAGGATACCATCGCTTCTGAGCAAACTCAGATTGATGAGTTAAAAGCCAGCGTAGAAGCAACTGAGCTCCACCTTCGTGAAAATATCTACAATGAAGTTGATAAATTAGAAAAGGAAATTACGGAAAAAATAGAGAAGGTTTTAATGGAAATTCTCCCGGAAGCTTTCGCTATTGTAAAAGATACAGCACGTCGTTTTGCAGAAAATGAAGAAACAATTGTAACTGCAACTGACTTTGACCGTGATTTAGCTGCCAAACATGATTTCGTTAGTATTCAGGGCGATAAAGCTATTTACAAAAACGAATGGACTGCCGGCGGAAACCTTATCAAATGGGATATGATTCACTACGACGTTCAGCTTTTTGGCGGCGTAGTGCTGCATAAGGGAAAGATTGCAGAAATGGCAACAGGAGAAGGAAAAACATTAGTAGCTACTCTGCCTGTTTTCTTAAATGCGCTAACACACAGAGGTGTACACGTTGTTACGGTAAACGATTATCTCGCGAAGCGTGACTCGGAATGGATGGGCCCACTTTACATGTTCCACGGGCTTTCGGTGGATTGTATCGACAAGCACCGCCCGAACTCAGAAGAGCGTCGGCAGGCTTATCTGGCTGATATTACCTTTGGAACTAATAACGAATTTGGTTTCGATTATCTCCGTGATAATATGGCTACCAGCCCGCTTGATTTGGTGCAACGCTCACATAATTACGCCATCGTGGACGAAGTGGACTCGGTACTAATTGACGATGCTCGTACGCCGTTAATTATTTCCGGTCCCGTACCGAAAGGCGAAGACCAACTCTTTGACGAGCTAAGACCTAAAGTAGAAAGGTTAGTTGATACGCAAAAAAGGTTAGTTACGAAATATTTAGCAGATGCACGTACTCAAATGAAATCGGATGACGAAAAGGTGCGTGAGGAAGGTACACTGGCACTTTTCCGTTCCTACAAAGGGATGCCGAAAAACAAACCACTCATTAAGTATCTGAGTGAACAAGGCGTAAAAGCAGCCATGTTGAAAACGGAAGAAATCTACATGGAACAAAACAACCGCCGCATGCCGGAAGCTACCGACCCACTTTATTTTGTAATTGATGAGAAAAATAATTCCATCGAGATGACCGATAAAGGCATCGACCTAATTACCGGCAGCTCGGATGACCCGCAATTATTCGTTCTACCAAACGTAGGAGAAGAAATTGCCGAACTGGAAAAAGACACTACCCTATCCAAGGAAGAAAAACAAGCCAAAAAAGATGAGATTCTCCAAAATTACGCCATAAAGTCGGAACGCGTCCATACCATTAATCAACTACTGAAAGCCTATACACTTTTTGAAAGAGATGTAGAGTATGTGGTTATTGACAACCAGGTGAAAATCGTGGATGAGCAAACCGGACGTATCATGGAAGGGCGCCGTTACTCCGACGGACTTCACCAAGCTATCGAGGCAAAAGAAGGCGTAAAAGTGGAAGCAGCAACACAAACCTTCGCTACCATAACACTGCAAAACTATTTCAGAATGTACCAAAAACTAGCAGGTATGACCGGTACCGCTGAAACAGAAGCTGGCGAGTTTTGGAATATCTATAAATTGGACGTGGTAGTAATTCCTACCAACCGCCCAATAGCGAGAAACGACATGGATGACCGCGTTTACAAGACCAAACGTGAAAAATACCAAGCTGTAATAGATGAGATTGTCAGCCTTGTGGACGCCGGACGACCCGTACTGGTAGGTACAACTTCAGTAGAAATTTCCGAGCTGTTGAGCCGAATGCTGACAGGTCGAAAGATGCAACACAACGTGCTGAATGCTAAACTACACCAACGTGAAGCTGATATTGTAGCAGAAGCAGGACAAAGAGGAACAATTACTATTGCTACGAACATGGCCGGGCGTGGTACTGACATTAAGCTAACCCCCGAAGTAAAAGAAGCCGGTGGACTTGCTATCGTAGGTACCGAACGCCACGAAAGCCGCCGTGTGGATAGACAGCTTCGCGGACGTGCCGGCCGTCAGGGAGACCCGGGATCATCCGTTTTCTTTGTCTCGTTGGAGGATGACTTGATGCGTCTGTTTGGTTCGGAACGCATCTCTGGAATGATGGACAAAATGGGCTTCAAAGAGGGTGAAGTAATTGAGCATAAGATGATTTCAAACTCCATTGAACGTGCACAGAAAAAAGTGGAAGAAAACAACTTCGGTATTCGTAAGCGACTACTCGAATATGACGACGTGATGAACGCACAGCGTGAAGTAATATACGCTAAACGTCGTCACGCACTGATGGGAGAACGTATCGGCGTGGATATTTCTAACATGATTTACGATGGCGCTGAGCATATCATAGAGACATTCAAAGATGACGAAGATTTTGAAAGCTATGAAATGGAGTTGATGAAAATCTACGCTATGGAATCACCTATTGATGAGGAAGAGTTTAAGAAATTGCGTATCGAGGAATTGACAGAAAAAGTAGTTGGAGTGGCTCGAGAAACATTCAAACGGAAAACTGAAAAAATGGCATCCATTGCCTACCCTGTCATCAAAGAAATTTATGAAACTAAAGGCGATCAATACGAGAACATTCTGATCCCAATTACGGATGGGAAACGGGTATTTAACATTACTACAAATCTAAAAAACGCTTACGAAAACGAAGCACGTGAAGTTATTCAAGACTTTGAGAAACAGACGCTTTTATATGTTATCGATGATGAGTGGAAAGAACACCTTCGTCAGTTAGACGACTTGCGTCAATCCGTTCAGGCAGCCAGCTACGAACAAAAAGACCCGTTGTTGATTTATAAGCTGGAATCCTTTGAACTGTTCAAAGAAATGATAAATAACATCAACCGTAAAGTGCTTTCTATCATCATGCGTGGACAGATTCCTACAAGCGATCCGCGTGACGTTCGTAGAGGAGAACAACAGCGCCGTTCTGATTACAGTAAATACCGTACACGGAAAGATGAAGTAACGTCAAGTACAGGTGTAAACTCTGATCCCACGAAACAAGATACGCGAGAGCAGCAGAACAACGAGCCAATACGAAGAACTGAGCGGAAAATAGGACGAAATGAGCCTTGTCCGTGTGGAAGTGGAAAGAAGTATAAGAAATGCCACGGACGATAAGTTTTTTCTTAAAGTCTTGATCCTAAATGTCTAAATTATGATACTGAATTATATTACTTGGGACGTCAATCCGGAAATGTTTTCCATCGGACCGCTCACAGTTCGCTGGTATGGAGCACTGTGGGCAACGGGCATCCTTCTCGCCTTGTGGATTGTAACTAAACTGTACAAAAACGAAAAACTGCCTGACGAATGGATGGATAAGCAGTTTGTTTACATGGTGATAGGCGTAATAGTAGGTGCGAGACTGGGACACTGTCTATTTTATGAATGGCATGAGCTTCCAAAGCCCGTTGAGTTTCTTGGAATCACATTCAAATACGGCAATCCTTTCTTGGCGAAACCGTGGGAAATGCTTTACATTTGGCAGGGCGGACTCGCCAGTCATGGAGGTGCATTAGGGCTGATGGTAGCCATGCACTTTTATAACAAAAATGTTACACACAAAGGCTTTATTTGGGGCTTCGACCGCCTTGTGATCGGTGCAGCGATAACAGGAGCCTGCATCCGTCTTGGAAATTTGATGAATTCAGAAATTTACGGAAGTGTAACAGATATGTCTTGGGGTTTCATCTTCGTACGCGATCCACGTGGCGATGGGCTACCCCACCACCCTACTCAAATTTACGAAATGCTTTATTGCTTGGTTACATTTGTGGTTACGTGGTGGATGTATTGGAAAAAACAAGCTTATCGTCGTATCGGATTGATTTTTGGTGTGTTTTTAATCCTGATTTTCGGTACCCGATTCCTGCTTGAATTTATCAAACTCGACCAAGAAGCTTTTGAAAGTGGAATGATTTTGAACATGGGACAATGGCTCAGCATTCCGTTTATCATCTGGGGAATATACCTGCTTATCAACAGTAAAAATAGAATCGTCCCCATTGAAAAACCTAAACCAACAGCCCAAAAAAGCAAAAAACATAAGCCGAAAAAAGGCAAAAAGTGAAATGCTTAATGTCAGATACCAAATGTACGGAATAAAATTACTAAAAACTGAAACCTAAGAATAATGTCAGACCAAACACTTATTAAATACGAAAACGTAACACTTTGCCAGCAAGAAAACTTGGTATTGAAAGATATCAATGTAGAAATAAAAGGTGGAGAATTTATCTTTCTACTGGGAAAAGTAGGCACCGGTAAAAGCACCCTTATGAAATCTATGTATGCTGAACTTCCTCTATCAGAAGGAGATGCTAAAGTGCTTGATTATAATTTGCAGAAAATAAAGCGAAAAGAGATTCCCGCCCTACGCCGCAAAATCGGAATCGTATTTCAAGACTTCCAACTGCTGATAGATCGCACCGTGAACGCCAACTTGGAATTTGTGCTAAAAGCAACGGGTTGGAAAGACAAAAAAGCCATTTCAGACCAAATCACTCACGTGCTAAAACAAGTCGGTATGCATACCAAAGGCTACAAAATGCCCCACCAGCTTTCCGGTGGTGAACAACAACGCATTGTGATTGCTCGAGCGCTGCTCAACTCACCCCGTGTCATCCTTGCCGACGAACCTACCGGAAACCTCGACCCCAATACCGGGCAGGATATTATGGAGCTACTCTACTCCATCCGCCGTTCGGGCACTACCGTTATGGTAGCCACACACAACCTAAACTGGGTAGATATGTATCCCGGACGCGTGTTGCTATGCGAGAACCAAAGACTGCTGGATATTACGGACGATGAAACGAAGATAAAAAGTTTAAGTTAAAATGACGCCCTGCGGGCTGGTTAGTGTATTGGTGTATTAGACCCGCCGTGAAAGGGGAGTATTAGTTTCGGGTTTCGACTTGGAAGCCCTCCCCCCTAAAGTGGAGTTTGCGTGCAGCGGGTTGAATGTTTTGCAAAAAACAATCTTTGCACATCCCAATTCTTCCCCTTAGGGGAACCGGGAGGCAGCGACAGGAGATTGGGGCTTAATTTTATAAACTTTACGAACCAATGAATTTATTAACCAATTAAATCATAGTCAAAATGAAATTAAACAAAACTTTTTCAAGAAAGACTTTGCACCCCTTGGCGTTTCTGATGGGGTTAGTGCTATTAGCGGGGTTCTGCCCTGCCACAGCGCAGAACCGACCCTTTATCACCGAGTGGACTGCCCTTACGGACGGATCCATAAAGTTCCCTGGTGAAGGCACCGGCTACAAAATTGTAGTAAAAGATAAAGCCACCAATACTGTGGTAAAAACCGAAATTGTTACCGTGGCACCTAACGCTTATCATACCATAAGTGGTCTTACTGTCGGCAGAAACTATCTCGTGGATGCCGGACCCGAAAACTTACACCGCTTTAATGCTGACGCATTATCCGACAATACCGAAAGAGAAAGCCTAAAATTTGTCCGACAGTGGGGAGACGTAACCTGGAGCTTTATGAAGCTAGCATTTTGCACAAAAATGGACGTAACCGCTACCGATGCACTTACATTGCCAGCCAATTGTGGACTTATGTTCTATGGTTGCAAATCTTTGGTAGGAAACCTAAGCTTTAACAGCTGGAACACCGCTAATGTTACGAATATGAGCGGTATGTTCTCCGAAGCCTCTGCTTTTAATCAGCCAATTGGAAGCTGGAACACTTCCAATGTTAAAATTATGAGTGGGATGTTCTACAAAGCCACTGCTTTTAACCAAGATATTAGCGGCTGGAACACCACTAATGTTACAAATATGCAAGGCATGTTCTACAGAGCCTCTGCTTTTAACCAGCCTATTGGAAACTGGAACACTGCCAATGTTACGGATATGAGCATCATGTTTCAGGAAGCCGAAGTTTTTAACCAGCCTATTGGAAACTGGAATACTTCCAATGTTAAAGATATGAGTTGGATGTTCTCCAGAGCCACTGCTTTTAACCAAGATATTAGCGGCTGGAACACCGCTAATGTTACGAATATGAGCGTCATGTTCTACAGAGCCTCTGCTTTTAATCAAAATATTAGTGGCTGGAACACCGTCAATGTTACGAATATGAGCTCCATGTTCTCCGAAGCCTCTGCTTTTAACCAAGATCTTAGTTTTTGGAACTTATCGAACGTTGGACACAATCCATCTGCCGATGAAAATTTCACTATGGAAGGCATGCTTAATTTCTGCGGTATGGACTGCATGAATTACAGCAGCACATTGATAGGCTGGGCAAATAATACTGCCACGCCTAATAATATAACACTTGGTACAGAAGGTTTAACCTACGGCACTGATGCCGAGACGGCAAGAAACACACTGACCAGCAAAGGCTGGACTATCAGCGGCGATATTGCAGGAACAACGTCTTGTATTGCTACTATGGTAGTCGGCATAAGCATTACGCCAACTACCGCTACTATAGACGTTGACAATACCGTAACCTTAACGACTACCGTAGTACCCGCTAACGCTACTAACCCAAATGTAACCTGGAACAGCAGCGACGAAGCTATTGCTACGGTGGACGCAAACGGAATTGTAACAGGCGTAGCTGAAGGTACCGCCATTATTACCGCCACTACTGATGATGGCGGCTTTAAGGCGACAAGCACGGTAACTGTAAAGGCTCCCAGTAGCGTGTCCGCTACCAATGCCAATCAGCTTAGCATCTATCCTAATCCCGGCAACGGCAAGGTGCACGTTAAAGGGCTGACACAGCCTGTCACCGTAACGGTTTACAACGCAATAGGCACAGCAGTACACACGCAGCAGCTCGCACCGGGTCAAACATTAGAGCTAACCCGCTTGCCCGCAGGCTTGTACATAATACGCATAGACAAAGAAACAATGCGCTATATTAGTACGAATTACGTCCCGAGTTTCTAAAATTCATCATTAAACGATTAAAAATATAATATGTTTTTTTAACTACGAATCCCGATAACTCGAGATAAATGACACGAAAATGCAGATTGTTTAGAATATACAAATTTTATATTCGTGTAATTTGTGAATTTCGTAGTTTTAGTACGAGTCAGCGTCCTAATAACAACCGAGAGCATCGCTCCTAACAGCGCCCTCGATGCAAGCAAAATAAAGGGGCTATCTCAAAATTTTGAGACAGCCCCAAGTTTTTAAAGAACTTCTCACAGGGAAGCAACAACTGTTTTATTGACTTATTACCGTCCGTTTATCAGCAGTTTTGTTTGTTTCACAACTTCCTGAGAATATGCGGTTTGCGAACACTTATTCGATTGAACTATGAATCAAACAATCATTTATTAATTATGGTTAAACAACACCAATTACATCTAATTTTAATTTTAACAATTCGACCCATTCACTCATTATTATTACTTTTGCAACATAATTTTACAAGCATATGCAAAAAGTAATTTACTCTCTTTTGCTGGTGGTTTTACTTCCGTTTTCCACCTTCTCGCAAAGTCAAAAATCGGTTTCAACTTACACAATCAAAGGTGCTATAACCGATTCGCAGACCAACGAGTCGGTACCTTTCGCCACCGTCTCCGTTTCTAAATCAGCTGCGCCCGAAGTGCCTTTCAAGCGTTTGGCGTCTGATGCAAACGGGAAGTTTGAATTTGATGTCAATTCATCGGAAACGCTGTTGCTCAATGTAGCTGCCGTGGGGATGAAATCGGCGGTAGTGGAAGTGAAAAACTTTCCAACCACAACCATTGATTTGGGAAAAATTCTGCTCGCCTCCAACGACAAACTGCTTTCCGAAGTTACCGTAACGGCGCAAAAACCGCTGGTGAAAGTGGATTTGGACAAGATAACCTACGATATGAAAGCCGATCCGGAGTCCGAAACAGCCAATGTGCTCGATATGCTTCGCAAAGTGCCGATGGTAACTGTGGACGGCGAAGAAAACATCAGGGTAAAAGGGCAATCACGATTCAAAATTTTTATGAACGGAAAAGAAACCACGATGCTTGCCACCAATCCGTCGCAAGTGCTGAAAAGCATCCCGGCAAGTTCCGTGAAAAACATTGAAGTTATCACCGAGCCCGGCGCAAAATACGAAGCGGAAGGACTGGCAGGCATTATCAATATTATTACCGAAAGTGCTGTGAAAGGCTACACGGGTACCGTTCGCGCTAACGCAGACAACTACGGAGGCTTTGGTGGCGGGCTTTATTTTTCCACCAAAATAGGCAAATGGGGCATTACCACCAACCTGAACCAAGGATTTTTCAAAAACCCGGGGTCAACTTACCAAGAGACCCGAGAAAGCTTTCATTCCGATACATTCAAGTATTTGTATCAGAATGGGGATAACAACAACCATGGTAATTTTCGTTACGGAAATCTGAGCATCAGCTATGAGATGGATTCGCTTAACCTTTTCACAATCAGTGGAAACGGTTGGGGAGGTAACTATAACAGCAACAGCAGCGGGTACAACTGGATTCAGTCTGCCGCACTGGATACCGTGCAAGCGTACCGAAGTAAATCACAGAACAGCGGTATGTGGGGCGGCTACGACGGAAGTTTAGACTATCAGCGGTCGTTCAATAAACCGGATAAACTGTTTACCGCATCTTACAAAATCAGCTATTCGCCGAATGGAAGCGAGAGCGGTTCAAACATCGAGAATGTGAAAAACTACTTTGATAGGCAACAACGCATCAAAAGCAACTCGGGCAGCACGGAACATACCTTCCAGTTGGACTATACTGAGCCGTTCAACAAAAAACACGTGACAGAAGCGGGCGTGAAGTACATCTACAGAAACAACCACAGCCGGAACGAGTACTTGCTTCGCAATACGCTTAACGACCAATGGGAATCGATGCAGGGTGCAGGCGCCAAGAAAATGCTGAATCAATACGGCGTGCTCGGTGCTTATGGAAGTTACACGTACAAGCTTGAAAAGTTCAGCGCGCGTGCCGGAGCTCGGCTTGAACACACAAGCGGCACGCTGACGTTTGGCAAAGACTCTTCGTTTACTCAAAAACCTTTCACAAACTTGGTGCCTTCCATTACGCTGAGCTACAAGACTTCGCAGGCATCCAACATGCAACTGAGCTATACCCAGCGCATCAGCCGTCCGAGTATCTACTATTTGAATCCGTTTGTAAACAACACTAACCCGAAAAACATCCATCAGGGAAATCCGAATTTAATCCCCGAAATCAGCAACTCATTCAACCTAAATTATAACCTGTTCACCCCGAAATTTAATTTCAACGGAAGTGTGTTCACGTCTTTTGCGAACAACACCATTGAGCGGGTAAGCCGTTTGATGAACGATACAATTGTTTTCAACACGTTCGAAAACATTGGCAGAATGCGAAACGCGGGTGCATCAACCTATTTCCGCTGGCAAGTAACCAAAAATTTCAACTGGTATGCAAACGGAAGCGCCAACTACGCTTATTATTCTTTCACTACCGGTGGAAAAAAGATTGAAAATAAAGGGTTTAATTATTCGGCTTACTTAGGAGCAAGTTATTCGCTTCCACTCGATTTCAGGCTGAACGCAAACGGCGGATACTCGTCGCCGTCCGTGTCATTGCAAAGCAAATGGTACGGTTATTACTATTATTACCTGTCGCTCAACAAGGCTTTCTTAAACAAAAACTTGAATATTTCGGCTTACGCCAACGGTTTCTTAGAAAAATACGTAACCTTCAAAACCATCACCACCACCGATACCTATACAAGTGAATCTATTCACAAGCGTCTGTCGCCACGATTCGGACTGTCCGTCAGCTACCGATTTGGAGAGATGAAAGAACAAATCAAGAAAGTAAAACGTGGCATAGAAAATGACGATGTGAAAGCCGGAGGAGGAGGCGGAGGAGCACAAGGACAGGGGGGCGGAAGAAGTTCCGGTAATTAAAAATTAACACTTTTGTAATATTCATGAAATAATGTAGCACGATATTTGCGAAAGCAAAATTTGAAAACCATTAACCATTATTTTATGAAAGAATTTTATTTAGTTAGAAAAATAAACAAAATTATTCCTTCAAAGAGTAAGAGGGAAATTGTAACAAAAATGCGTGAAATTGATTGGAACAGCAAAAGTGATAATAAAGATTATATGCATGTTTACGCTTTTTGGAGAAATAAAAAGTCAAATATCAAGATTCGCTACGAAAATGAAATTGAGTTTGTAAATGATCTCATTAAATACAACCAGATAGTGAAAGTAAGTTTTTGGAATTATTTCGCAGCATATATTGTAGATTTTTTTGAAAAATCATCGAATCATCATAAACCGGCAATGAATTAAAAAAACATTAAAATGAAGAAACTAATTACAATGCTTTGCCTGATAGCGGTGATAACAGGATGTGAAAAAACCGAGGAGGACTCATATCAAGCTTTGAAAGTAACCGTAAAATATTCATATAGCTCAAACCCCAGTTTTGGAAAGAAATTATCAAACGATGCTTTTGCATACCTTTACAAGGATACAGGTAAAGAAGTTGACAATGATAAGAGTACTATATCAATACTCTTTGACACTACTTTAACTTATAAAGATGGTACAAGTTCAGCAACCCCGATACGATCATCTCAAAAAAGTGAAAGTGTATTTAAAAACATACCTGATGGTAATTATTTACTTTGGGTGGGACATAAATCAGCATCTTCTGATTACAAAACGTCATCTACAAAAATAACAATAAATTCAAAGGACGATATAATTACTAAAAATGTTGTTCTTGATATGGACAAAAAATCAGGATACCAATCGTGGCAAGAGGAATGATAGACAAAGAGTGTTTTTTAGTACACAACTAACCTGAAAAAGTAATTATCAACAATTTTTTTGAATAACCGAGCAGTACATCTTGCAAAAGAACGTTTGCTCGGTTTTTTCTTTTACAACCACTCTTTTTTTGCCCTATCAATTTCTCTTCTATCTTCTTTTGCTCTGAGAGATTGACGTTTGTCATACATTTTCTTTCCACGCGCCAACCCTATCTCTAGTTTAGCCAGCCCCTTGTCGTTAATAAACAGTTTAATTGGCACAATCGTATTGGCGGTTTCCTTCGTTTCTCGGAGCAGTTTATCTAATTCTTTCCGATTGAGCAATAATTTTCGGTCCCGACGAGGTTCGTGATTATTGTACGTTCCAAAAAAATAGGTGGAAATATTCATGTTTTTCACCCAAAGTTCATTCTCGATAAACGTGCAATAACTATCTACCAACGATACTTTCCCGTCACGAATAGATTTAATTTCCGTGCCAAAAAGCTGAATTCCTGCCACATACCTGTCAAGAATTTCGTAATCAAACGTAGCGCGTTTATTTTTTATTAAAACATTGGATTTCTTTGCCATCTGAATAAATTGATTTGTAGTGCAAAAATACATAATATTTTCCAAAAACCGATTTCTATCCCCTACCCAATCATCAATCAACAGGCAATAACCCACTTTTTCAACTAAGTTTTCATATAAAAATCCGTAAAGCCAATATTTTCCTTTAATTTTAGTAAATTTGTATTCCTTATAACAAAACAACAATTATGGATTTAAGTAATATTGAAAACATTGAGCTGAATTATTTGACTTTGGATGATTACGAAGAGCTAAAACAAGTAATGATAGAGATTTATTCCGATAAACCCGGTGCCTACTGGAGTAAAGAGCAGATTGAAAAACTTATTACGCTCTTTCCAGAAGGGCAAGTAGTGATAAAGGTAAACGAGCAATTGGCCGGATGTGCGCTATCTATCATTGTGGACTACAAAAAATTTGGTGACAGACACACGTATAAAAAAATCACCGGAAACAGCACCTTCAACACCCATAATCCAAAAGGCGACGTGCTGTACGGAATAGAAGTTTTTGTCCGAAAAAAATACCGCGGATTACGTCTCGGCAGACGCATGTACGACTACCGCAAAGACCTGTGTGAAAGGCTAAATCTAAAATCAATCGTTTTTGGCGGAAGGATGCCCAACTACCATTTGTATGCCGATAAACTCACGCCGCGCGAATACATCAAGCAGGTACGGATGAAAGAAATAGATGATCCGGTACTTAATTTTCAGATTTCAAACAATTTTCAGGCTGTACGTGTGCTTCGAGGATACCTGCCCGGCGATAAGGAAAGCAATGAGTATGCCGTACTGATGCGTTGGAATAATATTTATTACGAAGAACCAACCGTTGATGTTACTATTGCCAAAAAAACAATCCGTCTCGGACTTATTCAGTGGCAAATGCGTCCCTATAAAAATTTGAACGATATGATGCAACAAGCTGAATTTTTTGTGGATGCCGTGTCGGGCTATCATGCGGATTTTACACTATTCCCTGAGTTTTTCAATGCCCCACTAATGGCAAAATACAACCACCTTTCCGAAGCCAATGCCATCCGAGAACTAGCTAAGTACACCGACGAAATAGTCAATCACATGTCTGAATTGGCTATTTCATATAACATCAACATCCTGACCGGAAGCATGCCCGAAGTACGCAACAATCGGCTGTACAACGTGGGTTACCTTTGCCATCGGGACGGCTCACGCGATAAGTACGAGAAAATTCACGTTACGCCCGACGAAGCCCGCGTGTGGGGAATGCAGGGCGGTAATGTACTGAAAACATTCGACACAGACTCGGGAAAAATCGGCGTGCTGATATGTTACGACGTGGAATTTCCCGAGCTATCCCGGCTGCTGGCTGACCATGAAATGGAGATTCTATTCGTACCTTTCCTGACCGACACGCAAAACGGCTACTCGCGGGTAAGAAATTGTGCCCAAGCGCGCGCCATCGAAAATGAGTGCTACGTAGCCATTGCCGGATGCGTGGGAAACCTGCCGAAAGTGCATAACATGGACATCCAGTATGCCCAATCCATGGTTTTCACGCCGTGCGATTTCGCCTTTCCCACCAACGGAATAAAAGCCGAAGCAACACCCAATACCGAGATGATATTGATTGCCGATGTGGATTTGGATTTGCTGAGCGAGCT
>JAAYSS010000133.1 GCA_012518275.1 Bacteroidales bacterium | reverse complement strand
GTTTCACCGTTTTTGACTTATGAAAATAAATGGGTGATTGTACTTGCTCTAACTTCCAACAAGGGTGCTTCAGATTTCCAATTCATGGAAGAAAATGGTGAAAAATTGTTTGAGAAAGTGCTAAAAATTTCCAAAGCGTGGGGAACGGATGAAAATATGATGTACGTGGTAGGTGCTACCAAAGCGGAAATGCTAGCGGATATTCGTAATATTATTCCTACCCATTTTCTGCTCGTTCCGGGAATCGGGGCGCAAGGGGGAAGTTTGCAAGAAGTTGCAAAACACGGCTTGAATGATGAATGCGGATTACTGGTAAATTCATCACGGCAAATTATATACGCATCTTCGGGAAGAAATTTTGCCGAAAAGGCACGTGAAGAAGCAATGAAAGTTCAGCGGGAAATGAGTTCTTTAATATCTAATAAATGGGAGTAAGATATATTTTTTTGCTTCCAATAGTGTTTAATGTTTTTCAAATGTTAAATCAATTCTTCCTAAATTTTCACCTTTTTTACCCATTTGTCCAATTATAACCGACTTTCCTACGCTGTTTTGCACGGTTCTATTGACCAATATTTTATGGGAATGTCCACCTATAATTATATCTATATCTTTGGATTGGGCTGCTAGTTCGTAGTCGGTAGGGGAACTATCCGAGCTGCTTACACCCAAGTGTGAAAGACATATAACCAGGTCGCATTTCAGTTTATTCTTAAGAAAGTCAGATGTGTTAATCGCTGTTTGGATGGGGTCAAGTAGAATTAAACCTTCAAAATTTTTTTGAAATGCCAGACCTTTCAAATTGATACCAATTCCAAAAACGCCAACTCTTACCCCCCCCTTTTTGATAATTTTATAGGGTCTAACGTAGGGTTTCAGCGGAGTGTTTTCAACGTAATAATTTGAAACGATTATAGGAAGATTTGTGTTTTTCAGTACTTTAGCCAGTGAATCCATTCCGTTGTCAAACTCATGGTTGCCAAGTGTAATAGCATCATACTTCATCATTTTCAGTGCTTTGGCTTCCACATTTCCGTTGTAAAAATTAAAATAAGGCGTACCCTGCAGAAAATCCCCGGCATCGAAAAGTAATACGTTTTTCTCCTTCTTTCTGATTTGGTTTATGACCCCCAAACGTCTAGCATAGCCTCCTAAATCGCTTGTTTCAACAGGTTCCACTTGGCTGTGTGTGTCGTTGGTGTGGAGAATGACAATTTTTGTTGTTTTAACACCAAAAACAGATACTGAAAAACCAAAAATCAAGATAAAAAATGCTTTAATTCTCATTATAGTCTATTTTAATATTTTAAAAAACACTATTAAACAAATAATTACAACACCTTAATTCTACCGTCAAGTTTGGATTGGATTTTTCGTCCCTTTTGATTTTCTTTTATGACAAATTCCATCAGTATATTCCTAATTTTCAATCCGGTATCAATTCTGTTTTCAGGTGTTGCTAATGGTATCATTCGGTCATTTCCACTTGCTAGAAAATCATTAGTAGCTATGGTATAGAGTTTATCCATTTCAATTGGTTTGCCTTGAATCAAGCAGTTATCGGCTTTTTGATTTTTGATTTCAAATTTTGCACCTGCAATGCCCTGCCCACCTTCCAACGCAAAGATATCAAACAGTTTTTTTACTTCAGAACCTTTTAGCCAAAGGATAACCAGTTCATTTTCAAAGGGCATCAGCTGAAAAATATTACCAACCGTCAAATTTCCTTGTGGTAATGGAGCCCTAAGACTTCCCAAGTTTACAACAGCCAAATCCACTTGATTTTTTAGATATTCACTGGCTTGATAAAGATAAACATCTGCATTCCAATTGGAAAGAAGGCTTTCTGGTTTTCCGGATCGCATTTCTTCAACCGATTGAGCAATAACTTGATTCATTGCTTCGTCAAGTTCACTTTTTATAGGTGCGATGTATGCCTTCATATCTGAATCGGCATTCGCCTCCGTGGATGAATCGATGGGTATTGCGATTGTGTTTGCATCAAGAAGCGTCCACTGCTTGTGGGTGCAGGAGACCAAAACTATGGTGATAAGTAAAATAATTATCCTGTTTTTCATATTTTTATTTTCTTTGATTTGCAAATATAAGTTTTATTGGTGGGAAAAACACGTTTTTTTATTGAAAAAGATAAATGTTGTCTATTTTTAATTTAATTGCTTTGTGTTTTTACATTTTCTAATGGTTATGAACGTTTGTTTTGTTAAAAAGAAACAGCAATAAGGCTCTAAAATAAGAGTTTAAGTTAAATTTAATTAAATAATTAGTACGGTAGAACATTTTTGCATGAAAATTGTTTAATAAATTGAAAAACTATTTAACAATTTAAGTAAAAAATTATGAAGAAAAATGTAAAAAAAATCGGTATGATTGCTCTAATATTTGCAGCATCAGCCGTTGCTTTCACATCTTGCAATAAGAAAGCAGCCAAAACAGAAGAAACAGATGTTGATTCGATCGTAGTTGTAGAAGAAGTGCCAGAATCAAAAGATTACAGTGAGTATACTTTTGAACAAAAAGAAAAAGTTGTGGCTGATGCCAAAGCTGAACTTGACGCAATAGATAAAAAAATAGAAGAGTTGAAGTCAGAAGCTGCAGCAAAAGAACAAGAACTTTCAGCTGAAGCTAAGGAAAGCTACAAAAATGCAATCGAAGAGTTAGAAAAGACCCGTGATAGCTTTAAAACCAAAGTGGATGACTTGGAAAACAGTACTGCCGACACTTGGGACGTTGTAAAAACAGAAACAGCAAATGCATACAATGCAGCTGCCCAAGGTGTAGAGAACACTTATAACAAAGCAAAAGATGCTGTTACAAATGCAGTTGATGGCGCTAAAGAAGCTGTTACGGATGCAGCGGATAATGTAAAAGAAGCTGCTTCGGATGCTGCAGAAAACACAAAAGATGCTGTTACGAATGTAGTTGATGATGCAAAAGATGCAATAAAAAAGGATTAATGTTCAGAAAAAAAATGCTGAATTAGTTTTAATTAAAATCTTTGTAAAAGGGAGTCTGCGGATTCCCTTTTTTTATGCAGTAGCATGGTTTATATCGTAATAAAACAGCATTTTCGAGATTTGGTCGATTTGCCAAATTCGCTTTTTTAATTTAATTTTGCACCTAATTTTGAAAATAAATAGGACAGTTGTAGTCCACAATGTGTCCGAATTTGGTTTGCTGCCTAACTTTATTTATTAAGAATGAAATTGAAGATTATTTTTGTATCCCTGATATTTTCCAATATTTTATTTGTTAATGCGCAACTGTTAAATGTAAAACTCGACAATCAGCCGGAAACGTTGTCTTCTATTCACACTCATGAATCCAATGAAGGCGGCAGTGCAACATCTGGAGCGGCGCCTGTCTTTCCTTCCGTCCCCCAAAAAAATAATACTATTGTGGAAGAATTTCATGAGAGTTCTTCTGATAATAGCCTGGTTATCAGCTCTGATGTTCCTTCTTTTAGCGAGCTAGAAAAAGTGGCAGCCAACAATAAATCCAATTTTATTCATCTTGCATCAAACACGATTTTCCCACATCTTATCAATGATTTTGAGCGTTTTCGGTTGATTGTTACCGCCAATCAGCCCGGCAAAGTGGATGTGATTTATAAATCTAAAAAAAATAATTCAACCTTTACGATAACGCTGGCGCCTGGTGGCGAAGCTGTTGAAGGACGCTTGAGAAATGAATATTTGAGCGGAATAAAGCAACTTTCCAAAGAGTTAGGAAAAGATTATCTTCCAAAACCTACTTTCATGAAATTCATAGGTTCGAGATACATCAACAACGGAGTAAAAGGGAAGTACATTAATAAAGAAAAATCTTTTTCTCAATTTAGTGTATTTGAGTGTAGCAGTTGGATGTTGGGAATGAAAATCAATTTTGAAGGTATGGAAGAAGCTGATTTAGACCGTTTTAATGAAGAGCTAATTCATTATTTTAACCCGGCTCGACTGACCCAACAAAAGCCGATGAACTTGAAATCCAATGTTGATTTTATAGGGAATGCACTTAAAGATACGGTAGTTACCGGTGCTTTGTTTGGATCGGCTGTAAAAAAAATCAATTGGGCAGATACGCATGTAAATGAGAAGGAACGTTACTCGGGTTTTCCGGATATTTATCTTGAAATGCACGTAGAATCACTCAAAGAATACTTGAAAATTCTTGGACGAAAACCAAATCGCTCGAACGTGTCGGAAAATGCTCGCTTCTATGTCGGATTGAAATCGATAAATGACGCCGGATTTTTGGAAGAATTTATCGTGGAAGCCTATGATGATGTGATGATTGTCCCTGATACGGTTGACTTGGACATGAGCGGATTCAAAGCTTGGAAAAGCGGACGCGAACTTGATGTTGACTTGCTGAAAAAACGGTATAAGATTAATTACAGAGCGCTTCCGTACTAAAACGACTGCATATCTACCAATTTTTTATAGTATCCGTTGAGTTTGATTAACTCATCGTGCTTTCCTCTCTCCACAATTTTTCCTTCGTGAAGAACGCAGATCAAATCGGCTCTTTTGATGGTTGACAAGCGATGAGCTACCACCAGTGTCGTGCGGTTTTTCATCAAATTGTTCAGCGCTTCCTGTACCATGTATTCAGATTCAGTATCGAGTGCTGATGTAGCTTCGTCCAAAATCAGAATTGGGGGATTTTTCAATATCGCCCGTGCAATGCTAATGCGCTGACGCTGACCACCGGAGAGCTTGTTACCACGATCGCCTATGGTGCTTTGGTATCCATTTTCCGTGGCAATGATAAATTCATGCGCATTGGCTATTTTTGCAGCTCGAATCACATCATCTTCGGTGGCATTTTCCACACCAAAAGCAATATTGTTGAAGAAAGTATCGTTGAAAAGTATGGCTTCTTGATTCACGTTGCCCATCAAGGCGCGGAGATCTGTTTTTGAGAAATTCTTGATATTGATTTCATTGAATAAAATTTCTCCTTTCACCGGGTCGTAAAAACGCGGTAGCAAATCAACAAGCGTTGATTTTCCCGAACCGGATTGCCCAACAACTGCTACTGTTTTACCAATCGGAATAGTCAGATTAATATTTTGTAATACCCAGTCTAATTGATACTTAAAACTAATATTTCGGAATTCGATTTTTTCAATTGTTTCGGGAATTGGTTGCGGATTCTGCGGGTCTTTAATATTGTTCTCTTCATTCAGAATTTTATCAATTCTATCCATGGACGCCATGCCCTTTCGAATGCTGTACGTGGCTCTTGAAAGCTCTTTGGACGGTGGAACTATGAGATAAAATACCACTAAATAATAGATGAATTCGGCGGCGCCTATCGGACTGTTTTGGCTCAAAATCAGGAAACCGCCAAACCAAAGCAAAATGGCAATCACGATTGTTCCGAACAGTTCGCTTACGGGATGAGCCAGGTTGTATTTTCGAAGGATTCGATGAAAAGTTTTGCGGATTTTATTATTCAGTATGGTAAACCTTGCAGTCAATTTATTTTCGGCATTGAACGCTTTAATTACGCGCAAACCACTAAGCGTTTCATCAATTTGCGAAAGCATCTCTCCGGTTTGCTCTTGTCCGAGTAGCGATTTTCTTTTCAACGATTTACCAATTATCCCAATTACCCAAACGCTGATTGGTAACAATGCAAGTACAAAAACAGTTAATTTCCAGCTCATTATAAACATCACCGATAGGTAAATCAGAATCATTAGTGGATTTTTCAGCACCATGTCAAGCGAACTGATAATAGATTCTTCTACTTCAATTACGTCGTTAGTCATACGTGACATGATGTCGCCTTTTCGTTCATCAGAAAAAAATCCGATAGGAAGTGAAATGATTTTCCGATACATCTGATTGCGAAGGTCGCGAAGTACCCCGGTGCGGATGGGAATCACGAAAAATGAGCCGAGATAAGCGGTGCCAACTTTCAAGAAAGTCATAAAAATAAGGAAAAGTCCGATATAAATCAATGTTACGTTAGCACCTTGCTGTGCAATAGTTGTTTCAATCCAGTAAGAGACATTATTTCTTAAAGCATTGTAAATATGTTGAATACCGTCCTGCCATGTCCAAGGAATGTAAATCGTATTGGATTTTGTAACCCCAAATAAAATTTGCAGAATGGGAATGATGGCGGCAAAAGAGAATAGGCTGAACAAGGTGGAAAGAAGGTTTGCCAGTACGCTCAGAAAAACATATTTTTTGTAAGGCGGAATAAACCGCTTGATGAGTTTTATAAAATCGAACATATTTTAAAAAGATGGAAGCACGAAGTTAAAACCCAAAAATGGGCAATATTATTCAGGTATCAACAACTAATAATTACTGACTAAAATTTACTTCCATTTGATATTTCTGTTTTTCTTTCCAAAAATCAAAATGAAAAGATTGAGTAGGGGGATAAAAATATCAAAAATCGGAATTGTCAGATAAAATTTTTGTTCGCCCAGAATTTTTGCCGTTTTATTGATGATAGAAAGTTGTAAAATGTATCGTGAAATCAGTATCAATCCTGAAAAACCGATAACTATCCAATTAAAATTCAGAACTCCCAGAATAATCATCGCGATGGACGTCAAGTAAAATAATCCCCGCGAAACAGGCTCAATAGTTAAACGTGTTTTACTACTGTTATTGTATTTGTCGGACACAGAAAGATGGCGTTCTTTTTGAGCATACCACTGTCTGAAAGTTCGTTTCGGTTCCGACCACGTTGTGCTTTCTTTCGAAACTTCAATACGCGTATTAGTGCTGGTTGCACCGCGATTTACCAGTAAATCGTCATCGCCGGATTGCAGATTCAGCGTGCCGGCAAACCCCTTCATGTTGAAAAAAGTTTCCTTGCGATACGACAAATTCCTGCCTACACCCATGTGTGGACGGTCTGCTTCAGCCATTCCTAAATACTGCATCGCCACAAAAAGCGTATCAAATTTAATTATTTTGTTCAAAAACCCTTTTTTCTTCAAATATCCGCCGTAGCCAAGCACAAATTCAGTCTCGGGAGTGTAATTCCGGACCATTTTCGAAATCCAATCCTTCCCTTCCGGCATACAGTCTGCGTCGGTAAGTAATATTAAGTCATATTTTGAAGCCTTAATACCGAGTGTGATTCCTAATTTTTTGGTGCTTAAATTTGTGGTGCCATCGGGTACGAAAGTGGTCCGAAGATGTGGGTACGATTTCATCATCAGTGAAATGTAGTCATCGGTGTTATCGTATGAAGCGTCGTTTATCACGATAACTTCGTATTCAGGATAATCTTGTTCTAAGAAAAAGGGAAGAAATTTTCGTAGGTTTTCTTCTTCATCGCGTGCGCAAATGACGATTGATACAGGAATTTTTTCATCAATAAACATCAGTTCCTTTTTGTCTTCTTTTTTATTATGACGAATAATTCCTCTGAAATAACGCAGATAATAATAAAGTTGCACTCCAAAGAAAATCAACAGCAATGCAGCCAAGGCAAAGTCGAGAGTCGTAAACTGAAAACCGTATAAATTTATATTCATAAAAAACTACCTGCTCCTTTCTTCACGGCAGGCAAACATAATGTTATTAAACACCAAACTAACCCAGCTTCTAAATATTTTAATTCTACTCAATCAATCTCCTCAGACGTATAGCCTTTCGGTAGTTTCCGAAGATTATATTTCGAAGCCATTATTTCACCGTACGCGCCGGCTGTTCGTATGGCAAAGATATCGCCTCTCTTTGGCTTGTTGATGTAGTAATTTTTTGCAAAAACATCGGTCGATTCGCAGATCGGACCCACCACGTCGTACTCTTCTTCTGGAAGTTCCGAAGTCAGATTCTCAATTCGGTGGTAAGCGCCATACATTGCCGGGCGCACCAAATCGGTAAATCCGGCGTCCAAAATTGCAAAATTCTTCTGAACGCCTTCTTTTACGTATAGCACCCTCGAAATGAGCGAACCACATTGCGCCACAACCGAACGCCCCAACTCAAAATGCAATGTTTGTCCGGGTTCCAATTGGACATGTTGTTTGAAAATTTTGAAATAAGCCTCAAACTCGGACATTGGAAAATGATTTGGGTGCTCATAATTCACGCCCAGCCCTCCGCCAACATTGATGTGTTGTAACGGAATATTTTTATTCAGAAAAAATTGTTGAATTTCACGAAGGCGCACGCACAAATCTTGAAAAACGGTTAAATCAGTTATTTGCGAACCCACATGAAAATGAACACCTGAAACGTTAATATTTTTTAGACTCGGAAGCATCTCTGCTACTTTGTCCATATCCTCCATGTTGATGCCAAATTTATTCTCGTTCAGTCCTGTGGTAATTTTGTGGTGGGTGTGCGCATCGATGTCAGGGTTGATGCGCAAGGCAACGCGCGCTGTTTTATTTTTTGCACCGGCAAGCTCGTTGATGACTTTCAGTTCGGGGATGCTTTCCACGTTGAAACAGAATATATCATAGTCTAATGCCAGATTTATTTCCCAGTCAGCTTTCCCGACTCCGGCGAATGCAATTTTTGATGGTGCAAATCCTGCGTTAATAGCGGCTTGAATTTCGCCACCGCTCACACAGTCAGCACCCAGTCCGGCTTTTTTTATCTCTACTAAAAGTTTCG
>JAAYSS010000019.1 GCA_012518275.1 Bacteroidales bacterium | reverse complement strand
TTCTTATGATTGCATATCTTTCTGAAAATATAGAACTCCCTTCCATTGACCAACATAAAGTCAGCAGGTGGATTGTGCTGGTTGCAGCTTCGCACGGGAGAAAAGCGGGTGCGCTCAACTACATTTTCTGTAACGATGAGCGGATACTTGAAGTGAACAGGCAATACTTGCAGCACGATTACTACACCGATATTATCACATTTGATTACAGTAAAGGAAAAGTTATTTCCGGCGATATTTTCATCAGCATTGATACCGTGAAATCAAATGCAGAAGGGCTTGATGTTAGTTTTGAAAACGAATTGCACCGTGTTATCATTCACGGCATTCTACACCTTTGCGGACAAGACGACAAAACGCCCGAAGCGCAAAAAGAGATGACGCACCGAGAAAATGAAGCACTACACATCTTAGCTAAACTGAGTTAGCCGAATGTAACGCATTTTCAGTCTGTTCGTTCGTGCAAAATCGTATAAATTTGTATGATAATTTGTTAAAATCCACTTCTCTTTTTCAATAGAATACCTTTAATTACAAAGATTATCACTACTTTTGTTGCCAATTTAGGTGCGTCGTACAAAATTTATTGCTCAAAAATACGTTGTACATTATATTGAACACGTTCTAAACTGCTAATATGATTGTACACATCCGAAAAAGCGTATTATTGAGCCTTATTTTGTTTGTATTCACGATTTCTGCGTGGGGACAGGACGATCCCTACCGAGCAGAAATCGGGTTTCAGGCAGGTTTGAACGGCTATACGGGCGATGTAAACTCGATAGCCGACTTAAATCTGTTGGGCAAGAATTTGAAAAACGTGCAAGGTGATTTTGGGTTGATGTTTCGGTACCGATTCAATCAGCGGCTGGCACTTAGGTTAGGCTATGATTACACGAAAGTAAAAGGAATCTATGCTTACCGCGACGGTGCGGAAACGTATTCAGCTACGCTCAATAATCAGCTGCATTTGGCAGATTTGTGGGGTGAATTTAATTTCTTTGACTTGGAAAACAACCCGTATAAGCGGTTTAGTAAACGGTATTCGCCTTTTATTTTTGCCGGAATAGGCATGGTGCTTACACCGAGCTATAAAAGTGTTGAACCCCGAAACAGTTTGTTTACTGTGCCTTTGGGCGTAGGATTTAAGTGGAAGATGGCTGAAAAGCTGAACTTCAACATCCAATACACACATCGGCTGATGCTGGGCGACCACCTGGAAGGGAAACTGGAATTTGACAACCCGATACCAAAGACAACGGCTAACCTGCTGAACAACGATAAGCTGTCGGGACTGAGCATCGGTATCAGCTATGATTTTTGGGTTAGGAGCTGTGATTGCCCGGGCGGTACGTTTGACAATAGCCGAAAACCTGCTGCTCAAAAAACCGTGAAGCAAAAGAAACCCAAGAGAAGGAGATAAACGCAAGACGTTTGATTTTTAACTTTTAACTTTCGACTCAAAAATATATATGTCATTTAAAGAGCAAATAGATTTAGAACGGCTTCCCGTACACGTGGCAGTCATCATGGACGGCAACGGACGCTGGGCGAAAGAGCGGGGAGAAGACCGCATTTACGGGCATCAACATGGTGTGGATTCTGTACGGGAATGTACTGAAGCCGCCGCTGAGATAGGTGTGAAACACCTTACCATGTATGCTTTTTCTACCGAGAACTGGAACAGACCGAAAGAAGAAGTGGAACTACTGATGGAGCTTTTGATTGAAACGATAGAAAAAGAAACCCCTACGCTGAATAAAAACAACATTCGTTTAATGGCAATCGGCGATTTGGAAAGGCTGCCTGCCGATGCTCGTGCAAAATTACACCGATGCATTCTTGACACAAGCAAAAACACCCGCATGAACCTTGTGTTGGCGCTAAGCTATTCTTCCCGATGGGAAATAACCCATGCAACAAAACAGATAGCTGATAAGGTGAAAAACGGCGAGTTAGATGTGAATGAAATTACAGACGATGTTGTATCGAATCATCTCACAACCAAAGATATACCCGATCCGGACTTGATGATACGCACGAGCGGCGAAATACGCATCAGCAATTTCTTGCTGTGGCAATCGGCATACACCGAATTTTACTTCACGGAAACCCATTGGCCTGATTTTCGCAAAGAAAACTTTTATCAGGCATTAGTTGACTATCAAAAACGCGAACGAAGATTCGGTAAATAAAACCTAAGAATTTCAGATGAAATCCACTATATTTACACACTATAAAAAACTCTTTATTCTTCTCTTTTCGGTTGTTTTGGGGATGACTGTAAGTGCTCAAACCACTACCGAGAGCGATTCTACAAAATCAGTTGATGCTTCACAAGAGCTTCCGCCGATTGATTACGCAGTACCCAAACAGTACACCATCCAAGAGATAAAAGTAGTTGGCGCTGATTTGTACGACGACTTTGTGCTTATCGGCTTCTCAGGGCTTTCTGTGGGGCAAAAAATTACCATTCCGGGCAATGACATCACCAATGCCGTGAAAAAATTTTGGGAACAGTCCATGTTCTCGGCAGTAAGCATTGAGCGAACAAAGACTGAAGGAGACAAAGTGTGGCTTACCATTTATCTGAAAATGCGCCCGAAAGTTTCAGAAGTGAACTTCAAGGGATTGAAAAAAACAGAAATTGAAGACTTAACCACCCGTATCGGCATTCAAAAGGACAAGCAAATTACCCCGAACATGGCTGACAGAGCAAAACTTGAAGTAAAAAGATACTTGGATGAAAAAGGCTTTGCCAATGCCGATATCAACATCTTTCAAAAAGACGACCCGGCAAAAGCCGAACATGTAATCGTGGATGTGGAAGTGGATAAGAAGCAAAAAACAAAGGTGCGTAAAATCATTGTACACGGCAACAACAACTTGACCGACTTGCAAATAGACAAGGCAATGAAGAAAACCAATGACAACAAGATTCAAAACATTTTCCGCTCTAAGAAATTCATCCGCGAAGAGTATGAAAAAGATAAAAACTCCGTCGTTGAGCTTTACAATGAGCACGGATTCCGTGATGCCTACATTGTTTCCGACAGCGTGGTAAAAGTGGATGAAAAGCTGGTGGACGTACATATCACAGTGGACGAAGGTGACAAATACTATTTCGGTGATATCAATTGGATTGGAAACACGCTTTATCCTTACGAGTATCTCAACGAGAAACTGGGCATCAAAAAGGGAGATATTTACAACCACAAGCTGTTGATGGACAGGCTGAATATCGATGATGACGCCATTATGAAAGATTATCAAAACTACGGATATCTTTTCTCACACGTGCAGCCTGTGGAAACTTCCATCGTGAACGACACCATCAACTATGAGTTGCGCCTTTCTGAAGGAAAACCCGCTACCATCAACGAGATTACCATCAAAGGAAATACGCGCGTTTACGAAAACGTGGTGCGTCGCGAGCTTTTCACCAAACCGGGACAACTTTATAGCCAGCAAGACATTATCCGTTCGTTGCAGTATCTGGCTCAAATGCAACACTTTGACCAAGAAAAACTGTACAAAGACATACAGAACGGTATTCATCCCAACGAAGAAAACGGAACTGTGGACATTACGTACCAACTCGAAACAAAATCGAGTGACCAAATTGAGTTCTCAGCCGGATGGGGTGCCGCAGGACTAGTAGGAAGCGTGGGACTAAAATTTACCAACTTCGCCATCCAAAACCTGTTCAAACCGAAAACGTACCGCATCGTTCCGCAGGGAGAAGGACAAACATTTACCATTGATGCCCGCACCAACGGAAATTATTATACTTCGTTCAGTCTTTCGTTCCTTGAGCCTTGGTTAGGCGGAAAACGCCCCAACTCACTCTCTGTAGCCCTTTACTATTCAGCCGCTTCAGGTATGAGCCCACGCTTTATGAACGCATACCGCAACATGTATTCCAACTACGGTTACGGCATGAGCCCATATGGATATGGATACAACCCGTATGGATATGGGTACGGTGGTATAGGAGGCTACGATGGCTATGGATACAATCGTTATGAAAACGAAGTAGACAAGAATAAATACATGCGTGTGCTTGGAGGTTCAATCGGATACGGCAAGCGTTTGAAATGGCCCGATATGTACTTTACATTCTATGGTGAACTGGCTTACAAGCGCTATATGATTAGCAACTGGTATCAATACGAGACAAACGTAACGGACGGAACTTTCAACGATTTCAGTGTCAATCTGACCTTAGGTAGAAATTCGACCGACAACCCGCTATTTACCCGTCGTGGCTCAGCATTTTCTCTCGGACTGCAAGTTACACCACCCTATTCCATTATTAACGGTGGAAAAATAAATGGCAAATCGTACTCGGACCCCAGACTGACAGAAGCCGATAGATACAGATGGATTGAGTACCACAAGTGGAAATTCAGCGCCAAAACATTCACGCCACTGATGGCGATTGATAGAACACCGGTGCTGATGACTCGCGCCGAATTTGCTTACGTTGGACACTACAATAAAAATGCGCGAACACCCTTTGGCACGTACATGTTTGGTGGCGACGGGATGACCGGATACGGCGGCTATGCTAACGAATACATCTCAATGCGTGGCTATGAAACAGGTTCACTTACACCGTATGATGTGACAGGACGTAGGATCGGCTACCTTTACAATAAGTTTACCCTTGAGTTGCGCTACCCGATTTCATTGGAACAATCGGCTACTATCTGGGCGCTCGGTTTCTTAGAGGCAGGTAACAGTTTCAATAAAATAGCAGACTACAATCCGTTCAACTTGAAACGTGCAGCCGGTGTGGGCGTTAGAATCTTCCTGCCGATGTTTGGGATAATGGGTATCGACTGGGGATACGGATTTGACCCGCAGGTTGGCGATAATAAGCCCCATGGAAGTCAATTCCACTTTGTGATAGGAAAAGAGCTGTAATGTGGTAAAATAGTTGAGATGTCCATTAGTTGAATAGTAACACAAGAGAAAGCGTTATTCTACTAAATTACAAACTTACCACCTAACCATACTACTAATCAAGCAGTTAACCAGATGCAAAGACTTTGGCAAAGAATTTGATATTTAACTAATCAAATTTATGTATTAACCACTTACTTAAAATAAAACAATGAAAAAGATTTTATTAACTCTCTGTATTATAGCAGGTGTGAGCTTTGCAACACAGGCTCAAAAGTTTGCCACAGTAGATATGGGCTACATTATGAAAAATATCCCGGCTTTTGAAAGTGCCAATGAACAGCTGAACCAAGTATCTAAAAAATGGCAGTCTGAAATTGATGCCAAGATGAAAGAAGTTCAGCAACTCTATAAAAACTATCAGACAGAACTTGTATTTATGAGTGATGAGATGAAAGTGAAACGCGAAGAAGAAATCATCGGGAAAGAAAAAGCGGCACAAGAGTTGAAACACAAGTACTTCGGACCGAACGGAGAATTGTTCAAAAAACGCGAAAGCCTTATCAAGCCTATTCAAGACGAGGTATATGAAGCCATCGAAGAGCTGAGCAAGAGTAAAGGACTTGATTTTATATTTGACAAAAGCTCGGCAATGAGCGCCATATTCGTATCCCCGAAATTAGATATCAGCGATGAGGTGCTTAAAAAGTTGGGTTATTCCAAATAATATCGTTAATTTTGCACACTAAAAATTTATAAAACAATATAGAAATGATAAAAAAGATTGCTTTAATGTTAAGCATTGCGATATTGCTTCCAATAGGCGCAATGGCACAGAACTTAAAATTAGGACACATAAACTCTCAAGAAATAATCGTTCTCATGCCGGAAATTGAGGGAATGGAAAAACAGCTGAAAGAAGCCGGTGACCAGTGGGAAAAGGAATTGTTGAAAATGCGAGAAGAGTACTTTGCTAAAATCAAAGAATTTCAAGATACACAAGCCACTCTTTCCGAAAGTATTAAAAAAGCTCGTCAAGCCGAGTTGGCAGATATGGAACAACGTATCTCTACACTGAACCAAACCGCACAACAAGACTTGGCTAAGAAACAGCAAGACCTTGCCGCCCCTATATTGGAAAAAGTAAGGAAAGCAATCAGCGAAGTAGCTTCTGAAAATGGCTACACTTATATCTTTGACATTGCTGCGCAGAGCATCATCTACACAAGTCCTTCTTCCAATGACATTACCGTGCTGGTAAAAAAGAAGCTGAACTTAAAAGATAAACCGGCTACTGCTAAGTAATTTTCTAACGAAATAGATAAAAAAAGCTGAACGATGTGGTTCAGCTTTTTTTGTTTCTAAACATATGAATTACCGCATCTCGCGGATAATACAGAATCATTCTTGGCCCGGAGAAACGCATAATCCGACGAATTTTATCACGCATATCCGGCTTGTAACAGTGGATGGTACAGTCTTCACAAGTCCCCTTTTCATTACCAAACGGACATTTATCTAATCGTTGCTGCGCATATTGATTGACTGCATCGCACTCTGCACACAACTCTCCCTTTTTCGTTCCGTGCTTTTTGCGGCAGTAAAGCCGAATCATTTTAACAATGGTTTTCTTTTCGTATTGAATGGAAGGCATTTTTTTAAAATTAAGACGGAGAGACACTCAACGAGTAGATGTTGGATTGTTTGGACTTAGACCGATAAACCACTCGGGAAAGTTTAGCGGAACTTAGCCACCCAACTGTTTTATTAGCCCTTTCAATTCATTGCGGATATTGGTAAGGCGCTCAGCTAACTCCTGCTGTTTTTCCACGACATCCTTCTTATCATTGAGCCGCATTTTCACCCCTTCGAGCGTCAACTTTTGGTTATTAATCAAAAACAAGATTTGTTTCACTACTTGAATATCCTTTTTGGTGTAGAAACGTGTACCTTTATCGTTCCGTTTAGGTTTGAGCTGCTTAAATTCTTTTTCCCAAAAACGGAGATTGGACTGGTTGATATCAAACATATCAGCCACTTCTCTGATGGAATAATATAGTTTTTCTTGAGCCATATCATAAACCTTTAAAAATGAACCTATCTCTACTTTTAAAAACACAGGGAACAATAGCTCCGACCCACCAATCACCAACCCCCAATCACCAATCACTATTTACCATAAACTACTTAGGAATCTTCAATCTCTGTCCCGTCCGTATCTTTGAGCCTTTTATGTTATTGGCTTTTTTAATCTTTCCTACAGAAACCCCATAGCGTCTAGAAATACTACTTAAGTTCTGCCCTTTTCTCACTGTATGATACGCATACCTTGTTCCAGATGAATTCTTTTTTCTATTACTGATATTCTTTACTTCTGGTAATTTCACTTCATCTCTACGGTTATTCACCAATAGATCAGCTTTATAAGCATAAATTGCATCACTTTTATCGATAAACAGGTTGGCATAATTGTGAGGCAGTCGAATCGGGTAAGGTTTCACATCTCCCGGAACAATATCTCGGCGATACTGCGGATTAAGTAGGCGTACTTTTTCCAGTGGGATGTTCAGAATGGAGGAAACCTGCTCCAAATGCATCCTTCGATTAACCATAATCGTATCGGTCAGTACCGGTATTCGTATCTGCGCCGGACAAAGATGATGCTCATCGGCGTAATTCATTGTATAATTGGCGGCAATAAAGATAGGTACATACGAACGTGTTTCGGAAGGAAGATAGGGATAAATTGCCCAAAAATCTTGTTTCCCGCCCGCCCTGCGAATGGCTTTATTTACATTACCGGGTCCGCAGTTGTAGGCGGCAATTGCCAGATGCCAATCGGAATAGATACCATAAAGTTCCTTCAGAAATTTCGCTGCTGCTTTTGAAGATTTCACGGGGTCCATCCGTTCATCAACCAACGAATTTACTTCCAAATCATACATTCTTCCCGTAACAATCATAAATTGCCAAATCCCCGTGGCGCCGGCACGAGAAACAGCTCTCGGATTAAGCGCCGACTCAATTATTGGGAGGTATTTAAGTTCAAGCGGAAGCCCAACCGCTTCTAATTCTGCTTCAAAAATCGGGAAATAATAACTGCTCAAACCCAGCAAGTATTCTACCTGCCGTCGGCTCCGTTGCACATAGATGTCAATAAACGACTTTACTGCTGAGTTATACGGCATTTCAATTATATACGGTAGTTTTTTCAATCGCTCTTTGTACTGCGCTTCGGTGGTAAAAGGATTTGGGCGGGGTTTGCAGTTGGATGACGAGTTTTTGTCCACAGCCCAGCAGTGCAGTAAGTAATCCAGCGAGCAGGTAAAATCTCTCGGGATTACAGTTTCCGCATTCGGTTCCGTATCGTTATCGTCATCGTCTTTATTTCCTTCATCATCAACCACACCGTTTGTTGCTACCATACGTGTGGGAATTTGTGCCACGAATGAATTGATTGGTACAAAAAGGACACATATAAGAATTAAAAAAAATCTTTCTTTCATGATGTTTATTTTGCCTTAAAAACGGAAGCTCCACTGCACCCCATATGCCGAGCGTGTATTTTGATGCTGATTAAAATCAATGCGTGCGGGAGCTACATTAAAAACTAAATCGGGTGTAATGTCAAAATCATAGAGCTGAGCATCCACGTAGGCTTCTAAAATAGACAATGCATATACACCGACACTAATTATAATACTTAAATCTCTCCACTGACGGAATTGATCCTGAGCGCTTTTCAGCCTTGCTGTGTAAGTGGAAATTCCGCCGGGAAAATTTTCTATATTATAACCTCGAGGTAATATTTTTAAGTGATAATTGGTGGTAGGATCAGAATCAGAAATATCACGGTAAGCATTTTTATAGGATACGTAACGGCTGTTATTCCATGAAATGGCATACGCGCATCCCAAAAAACTTCCATAAACAATCGGCAATTTCCAATATTTACGGTTCACTATCTGCCCGTAACCCGGAATTACCGCGCCCAACCAAACTGAACGAAGTGGGTCGGGTTTGAATACGGAGTCAACTTTTACCTCAACAGTATCTGCCAAAGCCGTTTTGGGTGTAACTACCATACTATCGTGATTTTCCTTGAAATCTGAGACTGATTCTTCTTCATTATTCAACAACGAGTCTTCTTGATGGATATGTACAGAATCGTTGTTCATCTGCGAATAACTTATGGTGTAAAACAAACCCAAAAAAATATATATGAGAAATCTCCTTTTCAAAACACAATAAAACTTAGTTAAAATTTTCGCTACTCTCGAAGTTGTCTAACTTACAAACTCACGGAGCCAAACACTCTAAATTTTATCCATTAGTTGCATAATCCTCACTAATTCGTCATCATTGGCAAAAGGAATAATAATTTTTCCTTTCCCTTTCACATTACTGGTTAGCTGCACTTTTGTGTTAAAAATTGTGCTCAGCTGTTTTTTTAGCTCATCAAGTTCTTTCAGTCCGCTGATTTTGGGAACTTCGGGTTTTGGCGATTTTCTTTGAAAACTTCCTGTTTCCACAAAATTCCTTACCATAGTTTCCACTTGGCGAACGTTGTATCCTTTTTTCAGAATCAGGTTATACAATTTCAACTGTACTTGTGGCTCATCCAAACCGAGCAATGCACGGGCATGTCCCATACCGATTAACCTGTTTTTTAACCCCATCTGAATCTCAGCCGGAAGATGCAGCAAGCGTAGGTAATTAGCTATCGTAGCACGTTTCTTTCCTACCCTTTCACTGAGTCTCTCTTGCGTAAGGTTGTAATCTTTCATCAAACGGAAAAAAGCCAGTGCAATCTCAATGGCATTTAAATCTTCACGTTGGATATTTTCAATCAGCGCCATTTCCATCACCTGGTCATCGGCAGCAGTCCTGATGTATGCCGGGATGCGGGTCAATCCAATGGATTTGGCAGCTCTGTAACGTCGCTCACCGGCAATGATTTGATACGTTCCATCTTCATTGGCACGTAAAGTAATGGGTGAAATAACGCCAATTTCTTTAATGGATGCTGCCAATTCATCCAAAGCTTCCTCATCAAAAATCTGACGGGGCTGATTGGGGTTCGGAACAATTAGATTTATATCAATTTCATTAATGGACGAAGTGCCACTAACACCCATCGAATCAATGTCTATCAGCGCACTTAAACCTCTTCCTAAACCTTTATTTTTTGCCATATCTTGTCTGCTTATCTCAATATCTTCCACTTAATTCTTTTGCTAATTCTTCGTAATTCATCGCTCCGCGCGATTCCGGGTCAAACAGCGAAATCGGTTTGCCGTAGCTTGGCGCCTCGCTCAATCTAACATTTCGGTGAATAACGGTGTCAAAAACTAACTCTCCAAAATGTTTTTTCACTTCTGCAAATACCTGATTAGCAGAGCGCAAGCGACTATCAAACATGGTAATCAAAAATCCCTCTATTTCCAAGTTCGGGTTCAGCCCACTTTTGATGATTTTAATCGTGTTGAGCAACTTGCTGATTCCTTCCAATGCAAAATATTCACTCTGAACGGGGATTATTACCGAATTGGATGCCGTGAGCGAATTCACAGTAATCAGCCCCAACGACGGCGAACAGTCGATAAGAATAAAATCATAGTCATCTATTATCGGCTTTACCATCCGCCCCATGGCGTGTTCACGCTGATCAACGTTAAGAAGCTCTATCTCAGCGCCTACCAAGTCGATGTGAGAAGGCAGGACGAACAAATTGTCCACCTCCGTTTTTTTGATGGCTTGATGCACGGGCATTTTATCAATCAAACATTCGTACACCGTAAATTCAAGATTGCGGATGTCGATCCCTAGTCCTGACGATGCATTAGCCTGAGGGTCAGCGTCTACTAATAGAACTCTCTTCCCTATATCGGCCAACGATGCCGACAAATTGATGGCGGTTGTAGTTTTTCCTACCCCCCCCTTCTGGTTTGCAATTGAAATTATTCTTCCCATCCTTGTGAAAATATTTTACAGATAAGAACGCCTACTCAGCAAAAACACGTCTCACAGCCAGCCTTTTAGCTATTCTATCGTTTTAATGTTCAATTGCAAAGATAATAAAATAAATTCAGCCACTCAATCGGTTTCATTTGTTAAATAAAAGTTATAAGATTTTTTAATTTTAAAACAAACGTCCACTTGAACAAAATCCACACAATTATTTCTCAGCCAATCACTTTTCATTATCTTTGTATCCGTTATCGGACAACAACATGAAGTTTTTGAATAAAAATACAACTATTATCATCGGTTCAATAATTGTGCTGGTTGTGCTTTCGGGTCTGTTCCATTTCCGTATCGACCTTACATCAGACAAAAGGCACAGTATCAGCCGACAAACCAAAGAGCTGATGAAAAGTATTGATGAACCGATTGACGCGGTGATTTACCTGACGGGTGATTTGAACTCGGGATTTCTTCGCCTGAAAAACAGTGCAACCGAAATGCTTACAGAGTTGAATGCTTTTAGCAAATCCAATATAAATATCCGGTTTCACAACCCTTCCGAAGCTGAATCAGCCAAACTCCGCGAACAAAAATACTTGGAACTCGAAAAAAGGGGCATCATCGGAACTACCGTGTATGACAAGGACAAGGAAGGAAAAGCCATTCAAAAAATCGTTTTCCCGTGGGTGGAGTTATCACAAAGTGGAAAAACCATTGCGGTTAATCTCTTGAAAAATGATCCAGCTCTATCGGGAGAAGAAAATCTGAATATCTCCATTGAAAACCTTGAATTTGAACTGACTGATGCCGTTCGGCGGTTGGTTAAAAAAGATGTGGAAAAAATCGCTTTTTTGGAAGGACACGGTGAACTTGGCGAGCTTGAAACCTATGAAATCAGCAAAAGTTTGAGCCATTATTTCCAGATTGATCGGGGTGTAATCGGCACGGACGCCAGTGTTTTAGATGAGTACAAAGCGGTTATCATAGCCAAACCGACCGAGCAATTTAGTGAAAAAGACAAATTCGTGCTTGACCAATATGTGATGAACGGCGGAAGCCTGCTGTGGTTAATTGACGGCGTGCGAATTTCGGAAGAAAACTTAGCTCAATCGGGCGTTTCGGCAGTAATGCCGCTCGATTTAAATTTGGGGGATTTGCTGTTTCGCTACGGAATACGTATCAATCCGGTGCTTGTTGAAGATGTGCAAAGCACGTTGATGCCTGTAAATATCGCTCCAAAAGGGGAAAAACCGCAGTTTCACCCCGTCCCTTGGGTGTTTGCACCGATATTGCTTACTTCTAGGGAACACAACGCAACTAAAAACACTCCGCCCGTAAAGGCTCGTTTTGCGTCGATGGTAGAGCCGGTCGGCACGGATAAATCCATCGAAAAGACCGTGATACTTGCTACTTCGAGCAATACGCACATCACACCAACGCCGGCAAGTATTTCGCTGGCGTTTATGCCCGATTTGAAGGATAAAAATTACTTCAACCTTGCACACGTTCCTGTCGGCGCTGTTTTGGAAGGTTCTTTCCCTTCTGCTTTTGCTAATCGAATGGTTCCGCCCGAGATACAACCTGCTCCGCAAATCATCAAATCCAGCAAAAAAACACGTCAGATTGTCTTTGCCGACGGCGACATCATCCGCAACGAAGTAGTGCAGCATACCGATTCGCTGCAAACCCTGCCACTCGGTTTTGACCGCTACACGAATCGTCAGTTTGGTAATAATGAGCTAATTACCAATGCCATTCTTTACATCACCGACAAAGACGGCTGGATGAAACTCCGCTCGCGCACCATTCCGCTGCGGCTGTTGAACAAAAGCAAAGCAACTGAACAGCGTATAAAATGGCAAATTATCAACGTTTTACTTCCTTTAATTTTATTGTCCATCTTAGGTGTTGTTTATCAATTTCATAGGAAAAGGAAATATACTTCCGGTAAACTATGATATTTCCAAATAAAACCTAAAATATTTCAGCAAATACCCTGTTTTAGGTATTTTTGTAGCTTTCAAAATTTAAAATATGTCTCCTGCTTTTCTTACGCTTGCTATTTTAACAGTAACTGCAACTTTCTTTGTTTGGGGAAAAATTCGCTCCGACATTGTTGCACTTTGTTCATTGCTTGCCTTGGTTTTATTGGAAATTCTTACTCCCAATGAAGCGCTTGCCGGTTTTTCAAACTCGGTGGTTATCATGATGGTAGGACTTTTCATCGTAGGTGGCGCTATTTTTCAAACCGGACTGGCTAAATCGATTAGCTTGAGGTTGTTAAAACTTGCCGGTACAAGTAAGATAAAACTCTTTTTACTCGTTATCCTAGTTACCGTTTTCTTTGGCTCATTCGTAAGCAACACGGGAACGGTGGCACTTTTGTTACCTATCGTGGTAAGTATGGCTACCGAAGCCGGTACCAGCTCGCGCCGACTACTGATGCCGATGGCTTACGCAAGCAGTATGGGCGGTATGATGACGCTGATTGGTACGCCCCCTAACTTGATTATAAACGATGCGCTGATAGAAGCCGGTTACAATGGCTTATCTTTCTTCTCATTCCTACCAATAGGACTGATTGTCACCGCAATAGGACTATTATATCTTTACCCGATGTCAAAAATTTTAACCCGCAAAAAAGATAAATATTCTAAAAAATCGCTTGTAAAATCACCTGTTGAATTGAGCAAAGAGTATCAGATTGCTGATAATTTATTCAGAATCAAAGTTTCACCTAAATCCAACGTGGTAAATAAAAAGCTTTTCGAGCTGAATATCACAAAGAATTACAACCTCTCTATTCTTGTTGTAAGGCGAAAAGAACATCAAAACAGCAGTTTTTTCAAACCGGTGATGAGCCAAAGGAACAGCCGCCTTGTAAGTGCAGACACACAACTTCTTCCCGACGATTTACTGTATGTCCTTGGGAGTTTTGAAGATGCCGAACGATTTGTAACGGAAAAGAATCTTGAGTTTTTAGACAAAACCGTGTCTGAAATGGGACAGCGACCTGAGTTTTCTGGGAATATCAAATTTGATGAGATAGGAATTGCCGAAGTCGTGGTGATGTCAAATTCCAAATTAACCAATAAGTTGGTAAAGGAATCAAATTTTAGAACCAACTACAACGTGAATATTTTGGGTATAAAACGACGTAACGACTACCTGATTCACAACGTAAAAGATGAAAAAATTTATTCCGGAGATGCATTGCTGGTCCAAGGTTCTTGGCAGGATATTGACCATCTAAATCAAGACGAACCTGATGTGGTGGTAGTCGGTCAGCCGTTAGTTGAAGCCTCCAAAGTTCCACTCACGAAAAAAGCACCGATTGCCGCTATCATCATGATAGCAATGGTTATTGCCCTGGTAATCAATATTATTCCTCCTGTTATCGCAGTGATGCTGGCTGCAGTAGTAATGATATTATCAGGCTGTTTCAGAAATGTGGAAGCCGCTTACAAAACTATTAATTGGGAAAGTGTTGTCCTTTTTGCAGCTATGATTCCGATGGCGACGGCTATGGAAAAAACCGGTGCTTCGCAAATGATTTCCGGCGGCATTGTCAACGGATTAGATAGTTACGGACCTTATGCCGTAATGGGCGGAATTTACTTGGCAACGTCCATCCTTACCATGTTTATCAGCAATACAGCCACGGCAGTTCTCTTTGCTCCAATTGCGATGCAATCAGCACTTTCAATGGGTTTAAGTCCATACCCGTTCTTATTTGCGGTAACGGTAGCGGCAAGCATGTGTTTTGCAAGTCCTTTTGCCACCCCTCCCAACGTGCTCGTAATGTCGGCAGGAAGGTACACGTTTATGGATTACGTGAAAATGGGATTACCGCTGCAAATAATTTACTTGATAATCATGGTTTTCTTTATCCCACTGATATTTCCGTTCTAATCCTGCAAATATTCATTTTTTTCAGCTAAAAGTGGAAACAAATTATTAATTTTGCTAACTTTGAACTCTTAATTAAAAACTTAAATACACATTATCCATGGAAAAAATTATCAAACAGTTTCAAATAAAATCCGAACCGGGTACAATCAAACCGCTGAAAATCGGATTTATCAACGATTCTTTTATTATAGAAAGTAAAGAACCAAACGGTGAATGGTATTTCCTTCAGAAAATTAATCACAATGTTTTTGAGGATGTCGAAGGATTGCAGAAAAACATCAGCATCGTAACCGACCATTTGAGAAAGAAGTTGGCTGAAAGGGGAGTTACCGACCTACACAAGCGGGTACTTCAATTGGTGCCGACAAAAGACGACAAACTTTTCTACCAAGATAAAGAGGGCAATTACTGGCGAGTTTATGTATTTATTAAAGGTACTAAAAGTTATAATGACATTACGCCGGAACTGGCTTATAAAGCAGGACTGGCATTCGGCGATTTCCAAAGTATGCTGTCCGATTTGCCGCTTGATGATATGATTGAAACCATTCCGAATTTCCACAACATGGAATTCCGCTTGGAGGAGTTTCGGGAAGCGGTGAAGAACAACGTTGCCGGAAGATTAGAAAAAGTGCAGTGGATGGTGGACGAGTTAGAAAACCGAGCTGACGAGATGTGTATTCCCGAGCGTCTTCACCGAGAAGGGAAACTCCCGAAGCGAATCAACCACTGCGATACGAAAGTGAACAACATGCTTTTTGATGAGAACGACGAGCCGGTTTGCATCGTGGATTTGGATACGGTAATGCCCGGATACGTTCTCTCTGATTTCGGTGATTTTATGCGTACTGCTGCCAATACCGGCGCCGAAGATGACGAGAATTTAGAAAACATCAGCGTGGACTTTGACATTTATACCGCTTACACCAAAGGTTACTTGGAAATGGCAAAGGATTTCCTTACTCCTACCGAACTTGGAAATTTAGCTTTTGGTGCCAAATTGCTCAGCTACATGCAGACCGTCCGCTTCTTTACCGATTACCTGAACGGCGACACATACTATCGAATTACCTCTCCGGAACATAACTGGCAACGGACACTTGCTCAGTTTCAACTGCTTAAAGAGCAGGAAGAGAACTACGACAAAATGCAGAAAATTGTATTTGACTGCGTGGAATAAGATTCTGAAAGGGTATAAAAATAAAAAACGGGACAATTCACATTGTTCCGTTTTTTATTCACACATCTAAACTTTACTTATTGATGAACAACCGCTACATCCACCACAAGAAGTCTTCTTGGATGGTTTCTTACACACGGTTTTGTACGTATGATAAGCCACATACGCAAAAACCACGATTCCTATAAATGTTACTATGAGTTGTTGCATCTTTTCGTTTTGTTTAGATATAACAAAAATGTTTCAAAATTGTTCAGAGAGATGAGAAGAATTATGGGATAATGGGGTTTGGTGATTGGGGGGGTGTGATTGGTGTGGCACGGATAAATATCCGCTCCAGCGGGTGCGATAAAAAACAAGGAATACCAGCAGCTGCTTGATATTCCTTGTTAAGAAATTTTTGGATAATAAACTTATCGAACTACTAATTTTCGGGTTATTCCGCTTATACGCACGTAGTACAAGCCTTCGGCGTAACGCGAAGTATTGATATACACTTCTTCAGTCGTATTTTCAACAACTTCAACCAAGGTTCCTGCCACGTTGTAAATAAACAGTTTCTTACCCACCAAATCAGGATGTAAATGTACTGTTACATCTTCACGTGCCGGATTGGGTGTAAGTTGGATATAAAGTGCGGCTTTTGCTTCTGACAATCCTGTAGATTTTATTAGTTTACCTACAATTTCAGTATTCCCCACAACTATATATTCCATTTTTTCTGCCGTGTAATCTACGCCATTTATGGTTATGCTGTCCGGTTCGTACTCTTCATCCGCTATCAGCTCAATCGTAAGTTTCATACCGTGTTCAACTTTTGCTCCGGATTCAAGTTTAGCACCTCCACTCATTACCTTTAATTCTCCACCCACCGGCTGTGCAAAACTTAGGGTGTACTGTTTTTTACCCAGATTTGCAGCTATCTCTGTAGCTCTTGAAACGACAAATTGATTGTTTTCAATCGCTACACCGTTCGCTTGAAGGGCTCTTAGCTCGAAACCTTCATTGGCAACTACCTCAACGGTTAGCACCGTTCCGCTTTCTACCTGAGTGCCCGAAGTAATTTCTACACCCTCAGACAGCACCTTCAGCGTACCGCCCAACGGCTGTAAGAAATACACAGTATATTTGGCGCGCAACATGGCAGCCGTAATCTCAGTAGCTGACGTAACAACAAATTGGTTATTGATAACTTCTTCGTCATTGGCTTGAATGCTTAACAAGCGATATCCGCTGTTTGGTGTTACCTCGACGGTCAGCAACGTGCCGTATCTCACTTCATCACCCGATTTAACCTCAGTCAATCCGTTCATCACTTTCAGCGTGCCTCCGACAGGTTGTGTAAACGAAATTTTATACTTCACCGTACTTAACACCGCACTGATTTCTACCGCTTGATCCACACGGATTTCATTGCCTGTTATCGCCGTTCCATTTGCATAGATGCCCACAAGAGAGTATCCTGAAACAGGCACTACCTGAACGGCTATTTTAGAACCGGCTTCAACCATTGTTCCGGAAGTAATTTCCACATCCCCTGACAGCACTTTCAACGTACCGCCCGCAGGTTGTGAGAAATGAACAGCATACTTTGCGCGTAGTAAAGCAGCTGTAATTTCGGTAGCTGACGTAACAATGAATTGATTATTAACCACCTCCTCGCCATTGGCTTGAATGCTTAACAAGCGATATCCGCTATTTGGTGTTACCTCGACAGTCAACAACGTGCCGTGTTCCACCTCTGTGCCGGAAGTGATTTCTGTGCCGTTACTTAACACCTTAAATGTTCCGCCTGCCGTTTGCGTGAAAGTAATCGGATATTTCTTCTTGGTAAGCTGCGCCGCAATGGTAGTAGGTGCGATAACAACCACCTGATTATCGGTGATAGCTGCACCGTTTACTTGAATGCTGCTCAGCACGTGCGCATCATCCGGCGTACACTGCACGGTAAGCGTTGTGCCGTGCTCCACCTCCGTGCCGGAAGTGATTTCCGTTGTGCCGTTTAATACTTTCAGCGTACCGCCCTCGGGCTGCGTAAAGGTAACGGCGTATTTTTTCTTGCCAAAGAGCGCCGCGAACTCCGCCGCTGCGGTAAGTGTGTGCGTTTGGTTATTTTGGATAAGGTTGCCATTATGGATAAGGCTTCTTAGCTCGTACCCTTCTTCCGGAACAGCCTCTACAGTTACCTGCGTGTTATAATCCACGTGCATGCCCGACAGCACTTCTTCCGTACCGCGCAGCACCCTAAGCGTACCGTTAGCGGGCTGAGTGTAAGTGATACGTACCCCCTCAGTCAGTACATTCCACCCTTTATTCTGAGCTACCGAAGCATTCGATGCCACAGCTCCCGGATTACCGTACACTACAAGCGGATGGGTACCTGAAATTTTTCTTACATCCTGCAGATTAGCATATAGGGTGTTAAGCGCTTCAGTAGATAGCTGATTATTCTGCAGATACACGGAACGTAAAGCAGACTGATTCGCCACTGCAACCGATTGCAACCGGTTATTACTTGCATCCAAAGAGTGCAAGCGCTTATTATTACTTAAATTTAACTCAGTCAGCTGATTATTACTTACGTTTAATGCAGTTAATCCCCAGTTATTGCTTACATCCAAACTTGTCAACTGATTGTTACTAACGTTTAATGCAGCTAATCCTGCGTTTTTGCTTACATCCACCCCCGTCAGCTGATTATTACTTACAGATAAGTCCTCTAAATAAGAGCTATTGATATCCAAAGCAGTAATCTGTTGGCTATTAGCTTCAAACTTAGTTACCTTACCGTAAATGGTTACGGTTTGAGAACCCAGTATGTAGGTAGGAGAATTATAATAATTATTTAATTCCTCACCGATTTCTTTAATCCCGTTATTATTTAGGTCTATCCAAGCGGTACCGGTGTATCTTGTATTAATATCAATAGTTTCTCCTACCTGCTTGGTGGTAGTAATGGTTATGGAAGGCTCGGTCCACTGCGGGGCATCACAGCTAACTAAGCTGTAGTATTTATCACCCCTATTCCATCCACTTGGTGTGTTGGTTAACTGTTCTTGGTTTACTTTAATGCAATATAGTTTACTGTTATTTATAAAATTAAAGCTAGTTAATTTTGTATTTTTACTTATATCCAGTGTGGTAAACAGGTTATCATGACATTGTAGTACGGTTAATTCCAAATTATTTTCTGTATTAAGTTGCTCTAAATAATTGCCTTCACAACGTAGGTCAGTTAAAGCTGTGCAACTGCTAATATCCAAAGCTGGTAGTTGGTTATTTTCACAACGTAGGTCAGTTAAAGCCGTGCAACCGCTAATATCCAAGGCTGTTAGTTGGTTATCAAGACAAACTAGCTCAGTTAAAGCCGTGCAACCGCTAATATCCAAAGTTGTTAGTTGATTTTTATTACACTGTAGGTAAGTTAAAGCCGTGTAACCGCTAACATCCAAGACTGTTAATTGGTTATTAAGACAATTTAGGAAAGTTAAAGCCGTGCAACCGCTAACATCCAAAGTTGTTAGTTGGTTATTATAACAACCTAGGGCAGTTAAAGCCGTGCAACCGCTAACATCCAGGGCTCTTAGGTGGTTGCCACTACAACCTAGGCCAGTTAAAGCCGTGCAACCGCTAACATCCAAGGCTGGTAGTTGATTGTGACTACAATTTAGGGAAGTTAAAGACGTGCAACCGCTAACATCCAAAGTTGTTAGTTGGTTATTATAACAATATAGTTCAGTTAAAGCCCCATAAATGGTAACGGTTTGAGAACCGAGTGTGTAGTAGACACGAGAATTATAATTAGCTAAATCCTCACCGGTTTCTTTAATTCCGTTATTATTTAGGTCTATCCAAGCGGTACCGGTGTATTCTGTACCTATACCAATAGTTTCTCCTACCTGCTTGATGGTTGTCATTACTACCTTGGGCAGGTCGGTATCGCTCTGCGCGTAGCCGTAGGTAGTAAGTGCGCAGGTAAAGAGTAAGAGAATGAGTAGTTTTTGTTTCATTTTTTTGGTGATTAGTGATTAGTGATTGGTGATTGGTGATTGGTGATTGGTGATTAGTGAATAGTGTTTGACATTGATGTAATAGGTAATAACCCGTAGAATGTGCTTGCGCAGAAAAAACGTGTTGTCTGTTAACAACAATGTAAAGTTGATGGTACGCAGCACAGATTAATACCTACTGTACTTAAAGCATCAAAGTGAGTCCCCAAAACAAAACCTTGACGAAGCACTTCTGTGGCTATTTGCTCCCAAACGCATTTTGTTTGCGGAATCGTAAGCATTATCGACTGCGCTCCTTGACCCTGTTTATTTGAAGAAAAACCAATACATAATAATATATTAGTGATAATCGGTCTTCCAAAGCCTGTATTAAAATCACGGCTGAATTGAGCATTATTTTTAGCACGTGCCGGCACAAAACTAAAAATACCATTGTTCGGTGTAAATTTTTTACCAATATGCACAGGCATTGTCGGGGCGTTATTTGCAGTTACATTTCCATACGCTCTGATTAGAGTGCTCTCTTGGTATATCGTATCGTATTGTGATAAAGGATGTACCGACATAGAACCATCAATTACAAAAAGCGTATCAAGCACAAAATCATTTTGATTGACTCTCGAACCAAAAATCACAATATCTCCCGGTTGTATATTGAGTTGATTTTTTAGGCAGAAAGCATAGTAGAAATAATCACCAAAAATAAAGGGATCGGTGTTATGACAATTTACACAAGCAGGAGTCGTGCTTCCTCTATTAACCCAGTTCGGATAATAGAAAGGGAAATGGACAGCACAAGGATTATTATGGTTCGTATTATTTAAATTTCTACCTAATAATCTAAACTTCGAAAAGCCTTCATATTCCCCCCAAAACCTAAGCGTATCTTTAGTTGACTGAGTCGGATTTAATCTTGTTACATATTCACCTTCGTGTTCCATAAATTTTCTGTAATGTGTGCTGTTACATCTACTATTCCTACAATTAATGGGTTGATTATTATTTTGATTGTAATGATTCCAAAACCGAATACCTTCTACATTAGAATTAGGGCAAAAACAGTATTGGTTTAAATGTTGATTCCTCCTCGAATAAGAAATGTAAAGGGATCGACCTGTGTGAAAAATACGATGAATTGATGGCATAATGTATGTTTTTATAGAGATTAAAGATATTTTAGTTAATTTTCCACAAAATTAAAAAGTTAATTTTAACTTATCAAGCTTTTTCGAGTACAATTGGTGTACAACTTAGAATGAAAATAAATAGTTATAATGAAAAAAATATTGTATTTTTGTAGAGAAATGATATTTCAAGACTTTATTCGTAGATTTACGAAAAGGTAAACAGTTCGGACAAGTATTTATCCTCCTGTTTTTGGCTTATCAACTTTATTTTTAAAAACAACAAATACCTTAAATACCCATTAGGAACCATGCAACTTTCTCCAGAAGAATTAGACTATCTGCGCCGAAGGGTAGAAACGGCATACGGCAAAAAGGTGGAAAATACTGCCGATTGTAGATTGCTAAGTGATAAGATGCTAAGCAAACTTAACGTTTCTCTTTCCTATCAAACGTTTCGTCGGGTGTTTGGACTTATCAAGTCATCAGGCTCGTTCGAAGAATCGGTGCTTAATTCCCTGTCACGCTTTGCCGGAAGTTCAGACATTGCCGCACTACTCGCAGAACACAAGCAAGATATAGATGCCTCGCACAAAGCGATGGTGATGATGTATGAAAACATTTTTAAGGTGGACGATGCGCACAGCCAAAAATACTGGCTGCTAAATGACAACCTAATCAAACAAGCCATAAAGGATACGGAACTGATGGAAAAGCTGGTACCTGTTATTATGAAATACCCGGCAGGGCGTGTCCATTTCCTTGAATGCCACCCGCTTCGCGACCATATCAATACCGATTATCGGAAATTTTTCATTGAGTATCAGAAATATAAATACAATAACGAAGCACAGCTTTTTACGCACGGCTACATGGGAATGGGCGATTACCTCTCCGAGAATTTTGTGGGGTTCAAAAAACATTATGAAGTGATTGCCGCTACGGAACTCACACCCGCAGTGCATCATGTACCGGCAGCCAGAAAGTTTGGGATTCCCTTTTTATACGCTTTGCACACAAAAGACGAAGGGTTGTTTCAAGCCACGCTTGCGGATATGGAAAAAGTACGACCAAATTATTTTCCTTCGGCAGAATGGGCAATTTGCAGCTTTGACTATATTCTTTTGGGGCATTTGATACTTACGGATAAGTACGAGCTTTTTGCTCACATACTCCATACCTCCAAACGTCAGGTGCGAGATGATGTAACACCCGAAAAAAGGCAAATCTACCACCGCGAAGTTTGGAAACTTTACGATGCTTTCGCAGAATACCATACAGGCAATATATCCCGGGCGAAAGAAGTATTGGAAAGTTTCAAACTGGATAAAATTGATTTCGGACATGAAATGTACTATGAACTTCACTTCCTGTCGCTTTATAAAAACTTCGTAACGGAAAAAGATGAGCTGAAAAAGATTAATAGCCGAATGAAGAAACTTATTGCAAAGACAAATTTCAGCTACTTTAATCGGTTTCTGAATGCAAGTATTTTACGAAATCACACAAATAACGTAGTTGCTAACCGCACCAAATACGCCACTACCCACGCCAGCACCAACGAGTAAGCCACCGCAAAAAGTGCCCATTTCCATTCTCCTGTTTCATTTTTTATGGCTACAATAGTGGCTAAGCAAGGGAAATAAATCAGTACAAAAAGCATAAATCCAAGTGCCACGCCCGGCGTATAAACCTTGCTTCCATCCGCCCAAACCGCACTTTTCAACTGACCTGAAAGTGATTTGACATCTTCTTCCGGATTTCCCGCATAAATTACGCCCAGCGTACTTACCACAATTTCTTTGGCGGCAACACCGGAAAGCAACGAAACACCTATTTTCCAGTCAAAACCGAGCGGTTTGATAACCGGCTCAACGGCATGCCCGATTTTTCCGATATACGAATTCTCAAGTTGCTCTGTATGTTGTTCTGCGGTAATGACTTCTTCTTTTGGTCTTGGATAGTACCCTAAAAACCAGATAACTATAGAGCCTACAAGAATAATGGTACCCATTTTTTTCAGGTACTGATACCCTTTATCCCACGTATGATTCCAGATTGCTTTTAGGGTCGGTACTCGATAGGGTGGTAATTCCATTACAAAAGGTACGTCATCCTTTCTGAAAAGAAATTTTTTGAAAAGACGGGCAATTAAAATTGCTAAGATAATTCCCGTTGCATACACGCCAAAAAGCACCAATCCGGCATTTTTCGGAAAGAAAGTTCCCGCTAAAAGCAAGTAAACTGGTAGTCTGGCACTGCACGACATCAGCGGATTGATTAAAATCGTGATAATTCGGCTGTTTCGGTTTTCGATGGTACGGGTGGACATAATGGCAGGCACATTGCATCCGAAGCCCATGATAAGCGGAATAAACGACTTACCGTGCAATCCCATTTTACTCATCAACTTATCCATAATAAACGCCGCACGCGCCATGTAGCCCGTATCTTCCATCAACGAAATAAAGAAATAGAGTATCAAGATATTGGGAAGAAAAACAATGACGCTCCCTACTCCACCCAACACCCCATCCACCAGCAAATCCCTGAGCGGTCCCGCAGCCATATGTCCTCCTACCCACTCGCTCAACCACGCCACCCCGCTTTCTATCCACCGCATGGGATATTCTCCGAGCGAAAACGTAGCTTGGAACATCAGATACATAAAAAGGATGAAAATAGGATACCCCCAAAAACGGCTTAACAAAACTCGGTCTATTTTGGTTGTCAGCGGATTACGTGGTTTTTTATTGTTTTTTGAAAATGTTTCACTCAACAATTTGGCTATAAATGCATATTTTGAGTCGCTCACAGCAGTTTCCACATCACAGCCCAAGGTTTCTTGCAATCGAGACACTTCCGCATCCCTAACCCTCAATATCTTATCTCCATTTTTTTCGTTGGCAATAAGGTCGGCTATCTCTTTATCGTTTTGAAGCAAACTGATGGAAAGATACCTGAAACAATATAAAGCTTGCAAATGATAATTTTCAGCTACAAGAATTTTACGTAGCCGTTTTATAGAAGATTCAATTTCAAAGCCGTAATTAATGCGAATGTGTTTTGAACGCACAAAGCCGTTTTCTGGGTTTTTAATCACCAAATCGGACGGAGTTCTTTTCACATCATGCTTATGCTCTATTTTCACTTTGTGATGATATTCGTCCAGCAACTTGTCGTCCTTTATCGACTGGATTAAAACCCCTTCATCACTAATGAAATAGTTACTTTCATACATCTTAATCGCACTTCTGAAAAGCTGAATCAGCCCAAAGCCCGTTTTTGCAATTGTAGGCACAAAAGGAATCCCCAACTTTTTCCCAAGGGATTTATAATCAAGCTTGTCACCACTTTTTTGAAGCTCATCGTACATATTTAACGCCACAATAGTATGTTGGCGCATATCTATCAGCTGAGTGGTGAGATAGAGATTTCGCTCAAGATTAGATGCATCAACCACATTGATAACTACATCCGGAGTTTCAGATGCAAGATAATTTCGAACGTATTTTTCTTCCGGAGAATAGGCTGAGATTGAATAAGTTCCGGGTAAATCAACAATTCGGAATCGGTATCCGTCCTGAGAGAAATAGCCCTCTTTTGCATCTACCGTCACGCCTCCATAATTTCCTACATGTTCCTTGCCGCCGGACGCAATATTGAAAAGGGTAGTTTTACCACAATTGGGATTTCCTACTAAGGCAATGGTTATTTCCTTCCGCTTTTTCAATGCAAGTTTACGCACTTCTTCCTCAACAAGTATATCAATGCTGTCATCAGTGTGAAGTGTCTTTTGCGCTTCCTCCTCACTGATTACCTCAATCATGCTGGCTTCACTTTTACGAAGTGACACTTCATAGCCCATCACACGGTATTTCACGGGGTCACTTAGCGGAGCTTCTTGCAGCGATTGAACCACTTTCCCTTTCACAAAACCCATTTCGATAATGCGCTTGCGAAAACCACCGTGCCCTGACACCTTTACGATTGATGCCTTTTCACCTTTTTTTAAGTCTGAAAGTTTCATCCAAGAAATAATCCCCTTTATAACAAACTGCAAAGATAACTATTTAGATTGATTCTAAACACAAAACCAAGAAAGATTTTTTTAGACTTTCAGAGCCAAGAAAATTAAATGATGGAATTAGTTATAACGACTTTTTATTTTTTCAACTGACATAAACACAACTTAACTTATAAAATAATACAAAAATGATATTTTCATTTGTAAGAATCCGACAAAACGTTTTTACATCGCTATTTTATTCATCCAAATATTTAAAAAGTATTGAAAAAAAGACAAAAGTCATATTGTTTACTTAAATTTGCAAATTGTGTCTCATTACATAAAGTAATGCGTAGTAAAATTAAATTTTTCTCAACGTAATATCCAATGAATAAACACAAAACTGCTTCCAAATCTCGCTCACCATGGGCATGGATTCCCACTTTATATTTCGCTCAAGGCATTCCATACGTCGTAGCGATGACCGTTTCAGTAATCATGTACAAGCGGCTCGGAATTTCCAACACCGATATTGCACTTTACACCAGCTGGCTCTACTTGCCGTGGGTTATCAAGCCGTTTTGGAGTCCGTTTGTTGATTTGATTAAAACTAAAAGGTGGTGGATTATCACCATGCAACTGTTTATTGGAGCGGGATTGGCAGGAGTTGCCTTTTTGATACCCGTATCGTTTTTCTTTCAAGCCACATTAGCCGTGCTCTGGCTCTTGGCATTTAGCTCTGCTACACATGACATCGCTGCCGACGGATTTTATATGCTCGCATTGGATAGTGGAGAGCAGTCTTTCTTCGTAGGTATCAGAAGCACTTTCTACCGTTTGGCAATGATAGTGGGGCAAGGTGTGTTGATTATTCTTGCCGGTAGTTTGGAAGTTGCCACCGGTTCTGAACCTCTAAAAATAAATGTAACATCTTCTAATACAACAAATACTGAGTTTGTACCGGATGCACCTATTTTACGGGAACCTTCAGCAGAAAAGGCTACTTTCACAGCCTTTCCATCCGATCTTGTATTGTCAACCAAAAATATTTCTCCGGAAGAATTTGAAGGGATGAAAGAGTTTGCAAAAACTCATAACCAGAAAAATGGCTTTACAATCGCTGAAGCTACCGATGTTCAAAAAGCAGAAAAAGAAACAAGCTCTTGGTGGAGTGAGCATGTCGCCACACCGCTTGAGAACTTTATCCGCGACAACTTTGGAGAGAAAAGAGAAGATTCTCAATCATTAAATAATGGCGAACAGGTTGGGAACGCCGGTATCATCACCGTTGTCTTGAACAAACAGCCGGAACCGGGCAAAGAAGTGGTGCTAAACTCCCGTTTTTCAGGAGGCGATGAAAGTATTTCGCTGATAAGCGGTGAAAGATTGGTTTTCAATGAAAATAATTGGGACAAGCCGGCCTATTTGGTTGTCCAATTAGACGAAAAGCTTACTCAAGAAGTTACAGGGTCATTTACTGCAACTTCAGGGAACTTACCGCTTGCTTGGAGTATTACGTTCTACATCCTTGCGGGATTTTTCTTGTTGGTCTTTATATATCACCGTTTTGCTCTTCCCAAGCCAGCTGCTGATGCACCGAGGAATCATTCACCTAACGAAATCATCAAAGAATTTGGGCTCACATTTAAGTCCTTTTTCTCCAAAAAGGGAATCGGTGTTGCGTTAGCATTCATGCTGCTCTACCGACTTGGCGAAGCCATGCTAGTGAAAATGGCATCTCCTTTCTTACTTGATGGGCGCGACATAGGTGGGCTTGGACTTACTACGGGTCAAGTTGGACTAGTGTATGGGACAGTGGGCGTTATTTCACTTACCTTGGGTGGAATTATTGGTGGGATAGCCGCATCGCGAAAAGGGCTGAAATACTGGCTCTGGCCCATGGCGCTTGCTATCACACTTCCACATTTAGCTTTCCTTTATTTATCCTGGTTCTTACCTGAAAGTCTGTTGTTGATAAATATAGCGGTTGCTGTAGAACAATTCGGCTACGGATTCGGATTTACAGCTTATATGCTTTACTTGATTTATTTCTCTGATGGCGAACACAAAACGGCTCACTACGCTATTTGTACCGGGTTTATGGCTCTTGGCATGATGCTCCCGGGAATGATTGCGGGCTGGATTCAAGAATTGATTGGATATAATCACTTCTTTATCTTTGTGATGATTTGTGCTATCCCGACACTACTAATAATACCGTTCTTGAAAGTGGATAAAGATTTTGGTAAAAAAGAAAAAAAAGTTGAAAGCGCTTAAGAACGATTTCGGATGTTTTTCGGCTACTTCTTTCTTGAATAATTATTAGACTCTCAAACAATGTAATTTCCATGAGAATCTATTTTAGTGGAAATCATCCAAGTAGTACATGATAAAACTTATTAAATTTCAGAACAATAATTAGTTTTTATCATGTACTAAAAGGTACCATGTGGTATCTTTTGGCATGACATAGCCACAAGAAAACCCACCGAAACCTATTTAACTACCTACTGCTCAAAATATTAAACGCCAACCGAACTACTTGAATAAGACGTTTATACCTAAATCACACCTAAAATATTACTCCGAATTTCTAATCAAAAGACCAGATTAAACCATTGAATACCAGCATAAAAATAGAGATTAAATGCAGTAATTAAGTAGTAATGGTTTAATTATACTCAATAACTAACAAATAATCATTTTTATAAAAAAGTAATTATTATGTATTAAAATGCATTATTTTTATTTCTATTTCAAGAAAAAATATTACTTTTGCGCATAATTAAGATACAATCTGATATTGAACTTCAACATTGTACTATTTTTCTCTAAAATATTAATTTTTATTCAACATAAATCATGGAATTCAATAATTTGAATCATAAGCTAACAGTTATTTCTATTCTTACAGCAATTTTACTTTTGTTTAGTCCGCTCTATGCAAGTTCAGCATACACTACTGACGGTTTCCCATGGTTTAAAAAGAAAAAGAAGGCTGAACTTCCCAAAGACAGTACCGACTCAAAAAACAGTTATTCTAAAATAACAGGCAAAGACAGTAAACAGTGGAAAGGAATGTTCAATGTTTATCAAAACAAAGACGACTACTATTTTGAAATCCCGACTCAACTGCTGGAAAAAGACATGTTGGTAGTCAATAAACTTCTTCAAGTTCCCTCAGAACTCAATGAAGCCGGGGTTAATCGGGGTATCAACTATCAGAATCAAATGGTGCGCTTTGAGCTTAACAAAAACAAGACTCATGTTTTTATTCGCCAACAACGTGTTCAACCTTCTTTTCCTCAAGACGATATTATTTCTTCATCCGTAGTTAATAACTACATTTCACCCATTATTGCCAGTTATAAGATTGAAGGATTTAATGCAGACAGCACAACATACCTGATAAAAGTCAATGAAATATACGACGGGACCGACAACAGCATTAACAATGTTTTTTCAAATATCAACTTAGGGACTTCACCAATTTCTGACTTATCACATATAAAATCCATTAAAGCCTTTGAAAATAATGTGGTAGCCGTTTCTGAATTGACAACAAAAGTTACCGAAGGCACAAGCTCAGTTAACATTACGGTGGTCGTTTCATCTTCCTTAGTGCTTCTCCCTCCAGAAGAAATGACCGGACGTTTGGATAATCAACGAATTGGCTATTTTACAACACCGATTCTCAGTTTTTCCGACGACCAGCAACGTGCAAACAGGAAAGAATACATCACTCGCTGGCGGTTAGAGCCGAAAGCAGGAGAAGAGTCCGAATACCTTAGCGGTAAATTAGTTGAACCCAAAAAACCGATAACATTTTATTTAGACCGAGCTATCCCAAGTAAATGGCGAAAATACATAATTCAGGGGATAGAAGACTGGCAGGTGGCGTTTGAAAAAGCCGGATTCAAAAATGCAATCATTGCATTAGAAATGACAGATAGTATAGCTCACGATGCTGATGATATTAATTATTCTGAATTCACTTATGCTGCATCTACAAAAGCAAATGCTATGGGCCCATCTATCATTGACCCACGTTCCGGCGAAATCATTGAAGCTGATATAATCTGGTGGCACAACGTGCTTTCCATGCTACAAGGGTGGATACGCACGCAAACAGGTGTAGTCAATCCCGAAGCTCGCTCCAACATTCTACCCGATCACATTATGGGAGATGCTGTGAGATTCGTAGCTTGTCACGAAGTAGGACACTCATTAGGACTCAGACACAACATGATGGGGTCATGGGCATTTCCCACAGATTCACTCCGTTCTAAAACTTTTACGGACAAAACCAAGTCTACCAGTTCATCCATCATGGATTATGCACGTTTCAATTATATTGCTCAGCCAGAAGATGGCATCACAAATCTATCACCTAATATCGGTCCGTATGATTTGCTTGCCATTGAATATGGTTATAGGTGGTATGGGAAATCAAATCCTGAAGACGAGAAAGAGCAATTGCAGAGCCTTCTTGATGCACATACCGGCAATTTATATAAATTTAGCGAGGCACAAGATGTTCGCGATGCGGTTGACCCAAGGGCACAAAATGAAGACTTGGGAAATGACCCTGTGAGATCATCTGAGCTGGGCATTAAAAACCTAAAACGAATTGTACCCGAAATAATTAATTGGACTACAACCGGCGAAAAAGGTCAAACCTACGAAGAAGCATCACGCTTGTATTATTCGGTTATAAACCAATGGAATGACTACCTGTATCATGTTTTAGCAAACATCGGTGGTATTTACATGGAAAACACAACTGTAGGCGACGGCAATAAAACTTTTACTCATGTGGAAAAAGAGAAGCAGAAAGAATCGTTACAATTTCTGATGAATGAAGTTCTTACTATGCCATCATGGCTGTTTGACAATGAACTGTCCAAATATACTTACCTTTGGAAATCAACCCCCAACGGAATAGTAGAAAACGCCCCTACTCAGGTGCTTAAAAACGCTCAAGCCTATATTCTATGGGACTTATTGCTTGACACCCGTATTTTAAGAATGCTTGAAAACGAGCATATAAACAAAACGAATGCTTTCACGGCCGTGGAAATGTTAGATATGCTTCACAACCATATTTTCGGAATAACAGAGCGGGGCGGCACGCCGGATGTGATGATGCGTAGTCTCCAGAAAGGTTTAGTGGATGCACTTATCAATTCTGCTTCAACATCACATGCAAATAAAGACCAGAAAAAGCTGATGAGTGAACACTTTTTACTCCAAAACTCAACACACAGTTTTTGTAGCTGTCCACTTCACTGCGAACAAATGATGGATAATAACAAATATGGAGCTAAAAGGACACTAAGTTTTTACGGTTCTCAAATTATCCGTACATCCGATGCAATTTCAGTGAAAAGAGGTGAACTGATTCGAATAAAAAACTTATTGGAAAAAAGACAATCAAACGCCAAAGTAGGAGCAAAATACCATTATCTTGATTTAATTCTCCGCATTAACACAGCATTGGGAATTTCTAAGTAGCATGGGCTTGTCATGTTTTTTAGCTATCCCCATGGAAACAAACAACATTCACATGAAAAAAATTTTCATCTTAAATATTATACTGATATTATCAACTCAACTTTTCGGTGCAGACAGAGTCATTAAAGGGAAAGTGCTTTCATCCGTCGATAATGAAGAGTTGATAGGTGTTAGCGTATTTGTCCCAAAAGATGAATTGAAGCGCATTAACGATAAACGCAACTCATTAGGCGCAAGCACTGATTTTACCGGCAACTTCACATTGACAATTCCAGAAACAGCAAAAAAAATCACCCTTACTTATGTTGGTTTTAATCCAACTACAATAGAGATTGGTGCCGACAACTTTTACACCATTGAGCTAGAACCATCAGACATATCACTTCAAGAAGTTGTTGTAACCGGATATCAAACCATTGAAAAGCGGAAAATGACTGCCGCCATTTCAAAAATTGATATTTCTGAAGAAAAAATAGGCTCTGTTCGTAGTATTGATCAAGCTTTGTCCGGACAAATTGCAGGATTGGCTGTAACCACTACCAGCGGAGCGCTTTCAGCACCACCTAAAATTAGGATCCGTGGTACTGCGTCACTTAACGGTACGCAAGATCCGCTATGGGTGTTGGACGGACTTCCTCTTGAAGGGACAGACATACCCAAAATGGAAAATTTGAAAGACATTGACAATATCGAATCCACTACTATCGCAGGGCTTAACCCGGCCGATATCGAAAGTATCACAGTGTTGAAAGATGCCGCAGCCACTGCCATTTACGGGGCAAGGGCTGCCAATGGTGTAATTATTATTTCTACAAAAAAAGGGAAGAAAGGGAAACCGTCTATTCATTTTTCTACACGCCAAACTTTTGTCCCTACTGTAAGTATTGAGCGATTAAATTTGCTAAATTCACAAGAGAAGGTTGATTTAGAACTCTCATTGCTCCAATCAGGATTCACATATCGTGAGAACAAAGGTGCTGTGGCAAGAATTTTAAATAAGTACGAATTGATGGACACTTACAAATCCGAAGGCTGGAATGCACTCTCTACCGAAGCACAAAATGACATTCTTAACTTAAAAGAAATTTCTACGGATTGGAACGACATCCTGTTTCGAAGCACCTATAACCAAGACTACAATTTAAGTGTAGCAGGAGGAGGCGATCATGCAACATACTATACTTCTGTAGGATTTTATACTGAGAAAGGAAATGTAAAAGGAGTAAGTGCCAACAGATTTAATATCCTATCAAAAGTAAATTTTAATTTAGGAAACAGCACTAAATTAGGAGTATCAATCTACGCCAATCAACGAGACAATCAATCTTACTTAACGGATTACGATGGATTCACAAATCCGGTTTATTATTCACGTCGTGCCAACAGTTATCAGCTTGTTTATGATGACCATGGAAACTATATTTACGATACCGATATACAAGGGCGAGGTGATTCTGATTTACAATTCAATATATTTGAAGAACGTAACAACACATCCAACACCAACAAAGTACACTCATTGTCTACTATATTTGATGCGGAAGTCAGATTTTCCGAGCAGATAAAACTGATATCACAGCTCGGACTGCAAACAGACCGAACATCTATTGAACGAATGGCTACACATGATAGCTATTCTATGCGTAAAGACAAAGAGCGAGCCATGCGCACATATGCCGATGGAGTTAAACGGTCATTTTTACCTGTCGGCGGGAAACACATTCAAAACGAAAATAGGCTTTCACAAGTTACAGGGAAACTGATGGGTGAATACCGCAATCAGTTTGGAAGCGGCTCTGAATTTGAAACTATGTTGGGCTCTGAAATCCGAAAAACATGGCTGCAAACACTATTCTCTACAGGGTATGGATTTAATCCCCAAACATTAACTACAAAACCCGTACTTTTCCCAAAAGAAGAAGACGCGCGCTATTTTCCGTTACATACGAAAACTTTTACTGAAAACGCCTTTGTATCTGCATTTTCAACTGTATCATATACTTATAAACATCGCTACACACTTGGTGGAAGCATCCGATTTGACGGCTCTGATATCTTTGGAGTAGATAAGCGATATCGTTACTTGCCACTTTATTCTGTTAGTGGACTTTGGAGAATTTCCAATGAAAAGTTTATGAAAAATATAAAATTCATCGATAATGCAGTAATCCGCTCATCTTACGGACTTCAAGGAAATATTGACAAAAACACATCACCCTTTGTGATTGGTTACTATCAGACAACCGAAATTTTACCCGGCACTTCTGAAGATAAAATTGTAATTAGTTCACCGCCTAACAAAAAATTAAGATGGGAAAAAACTCAGACATTTAATGCCGGATTGGATTTATCACTATTTAAGCAAAGTATCGATCTGAGCATCGATTACTACTACCGACTAGGAACGGATTTGATAGGTATGCAAATGTTACCCCTTGAAACCGGTTTTTCATCCACAATGATTAATTGGGCAAGTATGAAAAACGAAGGAGTCGAACTATCACTTACTACTCGAAATATCCACACGCCTTCTTTTATGTGGCATACTAATTTTAACGTAGGATACAATGATAATAAAGTACTTAAAGAAAGTATTCCAACCAATCAAACCGTTCCATCGCGTGAAGGTTATTCTGTTGGAGCCATATTTGCCTATAAATCTGCAGGATTAGATGATGAAGGATATCTTTTATTTATGGGGAAAAACGGTGAAAAACAAAACGCAAAAGATTTTTTCAATTTAGAGCGTGTTGGAGCAGGCACCCGTACTAATCTGTCTGCCAAAGAACAACGCAAATTATATTCATACATTGGTTCATCTGAGCCGTTAGTATCCGGTGGAGTTACCAATACTTTCACCATAAAGCGATTTGAAATAAGTGTAAACTGTATCTTTAATTTAGGATTTTACGTGCGCACCACACCATCGTATTCGCTTACAGAGTTTGATCGAGGTATGAATACAAACAAAGATATTCTCAGTAGGTGGACAACGGAAAATCCGAACACTACCTTTCCGGCATTAATTACAAGTGCCAAGCGAATAGAAGAATATAACTGGATCGGCGACTTCAACATCAATGCATTAATGGACAACTGGGTAAAACGAGGAGATTATATGCGTGTACAAAGCATCCGAACAGCTTACAGACTTCCGGAAAATTGGATGCGTGCTATTCAATTTCAGGCGGGCACTGTAGCTCTTGAAGCCCGAAATCTTTTTGTTGTAGCAAAGGATTACACCAATTTTCTTGATCCGGAGACTATGGGAAATCCATTTGCACAACCGATACCGAAATCTTTTGTCCTTAGTATCAATCTTTCGTTGTAGTCAAAAAAATAGTAAAAACAACACATCAAATGAAGAAAACACTTATAATATCAACCATTCTGTCAGCTGCTATTTTGCTAACTACATGCGACAAATTTTTGGATATCAAGCCAACCGGAAAAGTAATACCTGAGACAGCTGCCGAATACCGTGGACTTCTTACACAGGCATACAACTCTGTACCCGAAGACAGAGGATTAGTTACTTTTCGAACCGATGAGGGCATTATGGATGAGAATATTTCATCTGTTTCTGATATCGATTCTTACAAAAATATCTGGACATGGGAAGATGATGCACCGGCAGGCAGCACTGTTTCGTTTGGCTGGAGACAATACTACCACGTGCTATTCATTGCCAACTATGTGCTGGAAAACAAAGAAAACATTACGCAGGGAACTCCTGACGAAATCAACCAACTGGTAGGTGAAGCTTACATGCTTAGGGCATATATGCATTTTTTGCTGGTAAATCTTTACGCAGAGCCCTACACTCATGTGCAACCCGATACTGCTAAAGGCATTCCGCTAAAATTAAATACCGACACAGAAACATCACTTAGTCGAAACACCGTTGAAGAAGTTTACTCATCCATAATTAATGATTTAAATGCAGCCGAACAGCACTTAAATGTTTCTGAATGGGAAACAGGATTAACGTACCGCTTTAGTAAGATAGCAGTTGATGCTTTCAGAAGCAGGCTTTATCTTTACATGGGAAAATGGGAAGAATCTTACAATGCAGCACAACGTATGTTAAGCAAAAAAAATCAGCTTGTAGATTTAAAAAACTCATCTTCGCCGCTACCAAACAGCTACAAATCAGTAGAAAACCTAGTAAGCATAGAACAAATAATGACTTCGCAATATAATAGAGCCATGCGTATCTCTAATGCTCTGCTTAAAAAATACCAATCGGGCGATTTGAGAAAATCTAAATACTACAAAGCTCAAACTGCGTCCATCTATTTACTTAAAAAAGGTGGGAATAATGAATACAGATGCTCATTTCGAACCGGTGAAATATACCTAAACGCAGCTGAAAGTGCATTCCGTCTACAAAACAAAGATAATGAAGGTAAGGCTTTTTTGCTAAAGCTTTTAGAGCACAGGTTAAGCGCTAATGCCTATACGAAAAAAGTACTCCAAATTGACAGCATGACAAATGCTGAACTACTCGCCGAAACTCTGAATCAACGAGAATTGGAATTAGCATATGAAGGGCATAGATGGTTCGATTTACGACGTTTATCCCAACCCAAGATTGAAAAGCAGTTCGGAACGGAAAACTATGTATTAAACAATAATGATGTGAGATACACGCTGAAAATTCCGGCAGAAGCCGTTAGCGCCAATCCGGGTTTAGCAAATTAAAACATATTTGTATAACATATTACAATCAATATTTTTTATTTATCTATATCTATTAATTAATTTAATTAATCCATAAAACAATTTACGTATGAAAAGAATTTTATTTATTATTGCAATTAGCCTGTTTTTTTTGCCAGGTATTCAAGCTCAAGATGTAACTCCGTTATGGGAAAAATCAAAGCCCGTAGCACGTGAAGCCGGGCGACAACTTGCTAAGGAACATCTTGCCGTTACTGCTGATGGAGAACTTTATGCAGCTGGAAGATTCAGCGAAACGTTTGCCTTTGCAGGACAAGACTTAGAACCTATTGCCAACAGCTCCTATCTTATTAAATACGACAATAATGGCAATGAACTATGGGGCGTTTCTATTGCAGGAGCAGCAGCCGTTACCGGCATTACGTTAGATGAAACCGGCAATGTGTTTCTTACAGGAAGTATGGCTGATGAAGTGGTGTTTAACACGACTAGCGGTACAGCTATTACAAAAAAAGGAGTTACCGGAACTGAGTTAATTTCAGCTTTTGTAGCAAAATACAACGCAGCCGGAGCTGTGCAAGCTGTAGAAGTTTTTAATCCGGTAGAACTAGATGTTGAGTATGAAGCAACACCAGAAATTTACTTTAGCGACATACAAGCTGTTGAAGGCAAAACGTATGTTTCTGCTATACTCAAAGGAAAAGTGACCAATAACGAGATTACAATTTCAAGTACGACAGCAAACCTATGGGGAATAGGTTACTATGTAGACTTACAGTCAGGATTTATTCTGTCTTTAACTGACGATTTGAAATTTGAAAATGTCATATCAGAAATTTCTGCCACAGAAAATAACGGAATGGTTATGATAGATGTTTTTGATGCAGTATTTACCATAGACAATAATGTAATGTATATCGGATATGTAGCAACCGGTAATCAGACTATGAAAATAGGTTCAAACACAAAAGACATCACCTTAAACACTCCGGAAGGAGGAGCCTGGCAATATGTATATCAGTTTGCCGCTTATAATTTGAGCACAAAAGCTACACCTATATATAAAGATTACATAGTAGAACACGATGCCGGCTTCAATCGTTGCCGTTTAACTCAATTAACTCCAACTGCCGAAAGTATAATAGCGGAAGGAACGTTCAATGGAGCTCCGTTAGTTTTTGATAACACCCTTGAACATAAGGGAGCTGACGATGTTTTTGCCGTTATCCTTAAAAAATCAGACTTTACTGTTATCAAAGCCTTCACAAGCGGGATAGATGAGGGAGATCCCAATAAAAATGAAGAAATATGGTTTGCATCAAGTTTCGCAGGAAATAATCTTATTCAGATTATAATGACTAGCAGCACAGAAGAAACTCCTACTACAGCCTACGTACTCAATGTTGATTTGGAGCAAAACACATCCAAAGTACTTAATCAGAATACGGCAATGCTGCCAACAGGTTTATCTGTGAAAGGTCTCAATGGTGCTGTTTCAATTGTAAACCCCTCAACATCAACTATAAATTACAAGATGGGCGAACTTATTGTGTCAAGCGCCAAAGCACTACAAGCTACAGATATAGCTATTTATCCAAATCCCGTTTTGAATACAATTAATTTCTCTGAAGCTTGTGACGTGGAGTTAATCGGAATCACAGGAAGCTTAATTAAGACAGCACAATCAGTGACAAGTTTGGATGTATCAAACCTTGC
>JAAYSS010000132.1 GCA_012518275.1 Bacteroidales bacterium | reverse complement strand
GAGCCCCGTACAAGAAGGTTCGGAAATAACGGCTCTCCTGCCTGAGATCGGGTATGGACATCAGGATCTCTTGATTGAAAATAGTGGGATCTATCACATTTTCGGCGTAGCCGGCAATCGGCTTATTCAGCGTCCAACGCACCATGCGCGGGATCATCCACATCATGCCCGGAGTCGCTTCAGGATGCGCTATACAGCTAAAAACACGCCCTTCCCCATATTGATTGGTGGTGAAAAAAGGTTTGTCGTTGGTCATATTGGCCGGAGCGTTACCCTCCTCATGCACATCGCTCTCCATGATGGCGAGCGTCTCATATTGGATGCTATCGCCTTCGGCGGGAATGAAAACCGGACCTTCGTAATACATCACATAGAGAGTATCGAGCTCCGCAACTTCGGGGAAAAGCTCTTTTCCAGCCTCGGTAAGGGTAAATTTGGCTATTCCGTGCCCGCGGTTGTCGTGCTCAATATCGATCGCCTGCGCACCGTTGAGCTGCATACAGGAATATTCGGGAGTATTGGAGAAGAGATAAGCGCCTGCGCAAATGCCCACGGCTCCGCCTCCACGGGCCACGAACTCCTTGATACGCTGTTGGTTCTCGGCGCCAAGATTGAGGTACTGCCGGCTTCCGCCACCTCCTGGGATAATAATGGCATCAAGCTCATCAAGCACATTGTTGGCAATATCGGCGGTCGTAATAGTGCGAACAGTCATCTCGCCATCCAGCTTTATCGCCGCCACCGCCTCCCAGATGCAGGTCTGCGAACCTCCGTGCCCCTCAAACACCCCCACACGCATTTTATCGGTTTGTGTACTAGTCGAAGGAGCGCATTGGACAAATAGCAACAATGCAAAAAGAAGAAGAATCCGGTTGGGTAATTTCATGGTGTATGGGTTTTAAATGGTTATTAATGATTCTAAATGGTTATAAATGGTTATTAGTGGTTTCAAATGGTTACAAACGGTTATAAATGATTATAAATTGCAAAAATGATTCAGCCCAAAGCCAAACAAAGATAAAAAATTATTACGGGGAAAGTTGTATATTTGTGGGGGAGCGGGTATGTCATCTGTAAACATCTGAATTCAAATAACATATTATTCATTAAAATAATTCTCATTATGGACGAAAGAGTAGCAAATTTGATTGAGGAAGGAAAGGCTTCCTATAAAAAAAGGCGAGATGATCATTTGATAAGTCTTGGGCTTGTTGATGAAAGTAAAACTGAACGAAAGTATAAAGATCGTTATTCATCTACAACAAAGTTTGACGAAGAAAAAAATCAGTTTTATGAAGAAGTCCCGGCGGCCATATCAGTAACTGAAGAAGAGTATGCTGAAATATGTAAGTATTACCCGCCCAAACCCAAAAAACAAATTTTAGAGAAAACAGGTGCCGAAAGGGCCTTGAGTGTAATAGCAACAGTGACCTTAATTGCAGGTATCCTTTGTTCGCTTATTTGTTTGTTTACTGATTTAGTATTTACTGCGGCAGGCTTTATTACTATACTAGGAGTCCTCTTTTCCTCTTTAATAACTTGGGCACTTCTTCGTGTTATTTCTGATATATCGTATAATATTAGAAAGACAAGCTATGAACTAAGGATGGGAAAAGAATAATAAGAACATCCGAATATTTCTTGGTTATTCCTTTGTCAGCCCGTGCGACACAAACCTCCCAAAACCCACCTAGTTAACACCACACTTAAGGTTTTACTAAAAACCCAAAAAAATGCCAGAAAATTAAAATTCTGGCATTTTTTTGATTTCCGAATTAGCAAATCTCATCACGACAACATTGGGAAAATTAAAAATTGCGTGCGGTTTTGCCCATAAAATCGCGTTAAATTGTTATTTTTAAATTTTAATTGGATCCTATAAATTTTTCAATAAATAGTCTTTGAGACGAAAACAATAAATCTATTATATTATTATGAGCTATCATAGTCAATTGAAACTATTTCTGGAACAGGCAGAAACAGATAAACTAAAAACAAAACACTTTAACAGCAAGTATGATGGGTTAGAGGTTAAGGTAAGTTTTGGCCAAGGAACTAGAGCTAAAATTCCCTGGATTTCATTTTTAAAAGCGCCAAACACTACAAGTAATGGCATTTACCCTGTTTATCTTTATTATAGGGACTTTAATATACTAATACTAGCATATGGTATAAGTGAAACAAACATACCTGAAAAACGATGGAAAATCACAAATCAAAAAAACATATCAGAATACTTTGTGGCTAAAGACTTAGGAAAACCACATAGATATGGATCATCGTTTGTATATAAAGTGTATAATGTTGACAATATGCCTTCAGGTGAAGAGCTAGACAATGACTTAAATTATATCTTAGATGTTTATAAAAATCAATTTAAGAGTGAAGAAATTAAACCGAGTATATTAGGAAGGTCAGGGTTCAAAACAGAAAAAAATAAATATACAAAAGAAATCAAGTTTAATTTAATAACACTTGTTAAAGATATCGAAAATTCTGGCTTAATATATTCCAAACTGCTAGTCACTCGGTTTTGTGCCTCGCTTCTCACAAAACCTTTTGTGATTCTTACAGGTCTATCGGGATCTGGAAAAACCAAACTTGCCCAGGCATTTGTACAATGGATTTGTCACGATGAAGAGCAGTATCGGATTATTCCTGTAGGTGCTGACTGGACCAACCGCGAACCACTGCTGGGTTATCCTAATGCACTGAATCCGGAAGAGTATGTAAAACCTGATAGCGGAGTGCTTGACTTAATTATCCGGGCCAATGGTAATCAACAACTTCCCTACTTTCTGATTTTGGATGAAATGAACCTAAGCCATGTAGAGCGCTATTTTGCCGATTTTCTAAGCGTCATGGAATCAAAGGCAGATATTCCGCTACATGCTGGCGATACGATTGAAAGTGATGTTCCCGCAAAGCTGGAAGTTCCGCCAAATCTCTTCATTATTGGAACAGTAAACATTGATGAAACTACCAATATGTTTAGTCCTAAAGTGTTGGACAGAGCAAATACTATTGAGTTTCGTGTAACCAAAAAGGAAATGGAATCTTTCCTGCAAAACATCGAAGAGATTGATATGGATGAATTAACCGGCAAAGGTGCAGGAATGGCTGCAAGCTTTTTAGAAATGTCTCAAAATTCAGCCTTTGCTACAGAAGATGTTTCTGACATACGAAGTGCTTTGGTAGAGTTCTTTGGCGAGTTGAAAAAGACTGGGGCTGAATTTGGCTACCGCAGTGCCACAGAGATTCTGAAACTGATTCATAACCTATCATTGTTAGATGAAGAATTAACAACAGATCAAAAGATTGATATTGCCATTATACAAAAATTGCTTCCTAAATTACACGGTTCCCGCAGGAAATTGTGTCCGGTACTGGAAACATTAGGTAAGTTCTGTGTCTCAAATAAAGATATTAATATAATCAAAGATATTTTTGAAAAAATAGATTATGACTTTAATAATGACAATGTACTTTACCCTCTTTCATTGGAAAAAATAGCACGTATGTATCGCGGAGCTGTTGATAATGGATTTGCAAGTTTTGCCGAAGCATAAAGAATGATATCAGTTCCAACTATAGAAATCAATCTTGATTCTGTTCAGGAGGATTTGCGGCTTTGGATAGATTCCCGCATATCTGACTCATTATTTGATGCAGAAGGAGATGCAGATGCTTATAATGAAGCACGGTATCAATTGGTAGAAGGGTGTTTTTACGACTATGAACTCAGTGATGACAAGTTTATATTAGACGATATTGGCGAAAACATTATTCAGCAACACAGCCGAAGCACAAATGTAGGTACAATTGCGCCTAACATTTTTGTTGGAACACTTGAAATTCCCATACTCGAAAAAAAGACTTCTAAGGTGTGCCACACGCTTTACCTGGAAGTTCAGTCTGTGAAAACTGGTTATCGCGATGATTACCGTGATATGCTGGAGTTTATTACAGACAAATGTACTGATCTCTTGTTGCAAGCTAACTCACCCGTTTCACAACACTTTGACATTGATTACACCAAAGACAGCCAGACACTATATCAAAGATTTTCTTTTATCAAGTCAATCATCGGTACTGACGAATTCACCGAAGCAGTTCACCGTATAGTTTCGTCACCGGTAACAAAGTGGGCAGAAACAACCGAAGAAAAAGATATCCGTAATATAAAACGACTTTCGAACTTCCATATCAGGGAAATAGTAAAAGGTGGGAAACGCAACAATCTGCCCCAAAAACATTATCTGAGAGATTACGGCATTGACACACTGCCTGAACGTATCACAACCACAATAAAAACTGACTCAGTAGATACTCCTGAAAATCGTTTTATCAAACATGCACTGGAAAACTTCCTGAAATTTTGTACAGATATTAATAACAGGTCAAAAGAATTTCGTCACAATAAAATGGAAGTTGAGTCAAAAGCAATTATCCAGAAGTTGGAAAGTCAGTTACACCACTCTTTTTTCAGGAAAATTTCAAGACCTACGACATTAAAGCTTAACAGTCCGGTTTTGCAGCGAAAAGAGGGTTACAGGGAAATTCTTCGTGTATGGTTAATGTTTGACCTTGCCGCTAAATTAATATGGAGTGGCGGCGATGATGTTTACAGCGGAGGTAAGAAAGATATTGCCACACTGTATGAATATTGGTTGTTTTTTAAATTACTGGAACTGTTTCAATCAATTTTTGATATTAAGCCAAAAGATATTAATCATTTAATTAAAGAGACGCCTGATGGTCTGAATCTCATAATTAAGCAGGGGAAATATACTGCACTCAAAGGAGTGTATAATTCCGGAACCCGAAAACTCTATATTCGATTCAATTATAACCGTTCGTTCAGCGGAGGTAAAGAATATCCCTCTCCAGGTAGCTGGACAACAGCCCTCAGACCAGATTATACTCTATCTTTCTGGCCTTTTGGAATTGAGGAAAATGAGGCTGAAGAACAAGAATTGATAGTACATGTTCATTTTGATGCCAAATACAAAGTTGCTAATCTGACAGATTTTCTAAAACTAAATACAGAAGACGATTTGAGTAACGAAAAGGAGGAAAACAGAAAAGGAATTTATAAAAATGCAGACCTCTTAAAAATGCATGCCTATAAGGATGCAATAAGAAGAACAAGTGGCGCCTATGTGTTGTATCCTGGAGATAAATCCCTAAATCAGAAAGGATTCCATGAAATAATACCTGGACTTGGCGCATTCCCGGTAAAACCATCTAAAAGGGGAAGTGGAATTGCCGAGTTAAAAACATTTATTCTGGAAATAACGGAACATTTTATAAACCGTACTTCACAACGTGAAAAATATGCTTACAGAACATATGACATCTTTAAAAATCCACCTGAACCCGGCAATGTAATAAAAGAGTCTTTACCCGAACCATATAATGAAAACAGAGATTTGATTCCTGATGAAACTTTCGTTTTGGTGGGTTATTACAACTCAAAAGAACAATATAACTGGATAGAACAAAACGATTTATATAATTTCAGAATGGGGTCAGGGCGAGGGTCATTGATTCTTAATAAAGAGGTGGTCAGTGCGAAATATTTGCTGCTTCACACTAAAGGAGATACAAGCTCCGGCGACTTGTGGAAGATTACCAGCAAGGGACCAAGAGTATTTTCAAGGAGCGATTTAATAAGAATAGGTTATCCTAACCCGTCACAGAATTATTATCTCGTAATAAAAATAGAGCGTGTATCTGATGAAGAATTTAAGAATGTGAGCTGGGATTTTAGAAAACTTTCAGGCTACAGGTCCGGCAGAGCCTCTGCACATCCATTTACAACAAACCTTGCAGAACTGATGAAAAATAAAGTATGATTATATGCTTTGATTCGTAAAATGACAAGCTATCCCATTATCTCCCTGCCCCTTCAGACAGGGGTTTTTTAAGTCTTTTGCCCTTAACTGTCAGATTTAATCGAAACTAATTCCCTTCAGGACCATTTTTTCAATCTTTTTTCAATTTCTTCATCCAGTGTTCTATTATTCCGAAAGAGAAAATTTGAATCCACTAGTTGTTTCATTTTAGAAACCGCTTCTCTGGGTGTCAAAATTGTTTTTTCAACAAATACGTCAAAAATCCAGATCATTCCGTGATACTCGATACCTTGGTTTTTTGCATAATTTCGGATGACTTTATCACTACTCAAAACACAAGCGTTTATTTTGCTGGCAATAAACAAAACAGACTTATCGGCTTCTGATAAAGACTTTGGGTAGCCCTTATTGAATATTTCTATAAAATCCTCCCCCTTTAAATTATGGATTTCAAGCTTACCAACAGATTGATACGCTCTAAGAATTTCTTGTTGTTCTTTATACAACTCCATCAAAACCGAAGCAGTTGTATGTATTTCAAATTCGAGATTGAAAAAATCATTTATCAATCCTAAATTATATAAATCAATAAAGATGTTAGCATCTGTAACAGCTATTTTAACTTTCATGGTTTAAAATCGGTCGATCACGTAATTAAAATGCCAATTGATATTCCTTTCTAAAATCAGCCAAAGTTTGGTTGTTTAACGAAGCTGCCTTTGACATTGAAATTTGCCCCTCTATCAATGCTCTAAATAATAATTGCTCAAATCGATTGGAAGTTTCTACACCATAATAGTCAGTTGGCTCATTAACTTTCCAATTCATCTGATTAATTAGAAAAAAGAATTTTTTAGTATAATGTTCATTGATAATTCCACAGTCCCTGGCTCTCATAACAATTGCTTGCATGGAAATACCATATTGCTTTTTTATATTCCCTAATTCCTTTATTGATAATTTGTTTCTATGTTCGCCCAGCTCTGCCTTTAATGTTTTTTCCGGCAATAAGACTGCACCAGCGAACTGATAACATAAAGTTTCCTTCTGTTTGGAGCTTATATCGCCAAAGGTTAAGAGCAAGTGGGCTAATTCGTGTAAAAGGGTAAGTCTAATCCTGTCAAGCTTGTTAGTCTTTCTAACATTATAAGCAATTACCGGTATATTGCCGTTCACATAGGTTTGTAAACCGTCAAAATCTTCATCAACATCCAGCTCCACAACTTTAATGTTTTTATCTTCCAAGAGTTCAACTACATTAAAGATAGCGTTATTACCCAAATTCCAGTCTTTTCTCAATTCATTCGCAGCCTCATTTACTTGATCATAAGAAGTAATAACGCCAAAACTTTTAAGGGGGTTCTCAAATACTACTCCCAATCCTAAAATTTCCTCTAATTCTAAGTAGCGTGAGAGATATTCTCTTGTTTTTTCTTTGATGATCGAAGCAGTCTTTTTGGGCATTTTGCTCAATTTCCGATATTCTATGTCACCCAATTCCACTTTAGTACTTCTAAAAAAGAAATCCGGATTGACATCTAATGCTTTGCTTAATAAAACGATTGTATCACTATCTGGAAGCACCTCTGCTTTCTCATAGCGATGTAGAGCTTGGCGAGACAATTTACCATCGATTGCATTTGCTAAATCCTGTAATGAAAACCCTTTCATTAAACGAGCTGACTTGAACCGCTCAGCAAATATTTCTTTCATTTTAAATATGTACTTGGTTTGTTTTACAAACATAGTGTTTAGTTTACAAAACTGCAACTTATGTGCCACTTTGTATTCATATTTTGTAACTATTGCTTTTAAAAAACATTTTATGACACTAAAATATGCGAATCCTGCATCATTTAAAGACATTTTGGCAGAACCACCATGAGATATTTTAGTTTACATTTTTGGTTGACAATTTTGTTTTATTTAACCATTTTTGTAACTTTGCGGAGTGGTTTTTGTCTCTTCAACACCTGTTCCGATACCACATAATAGGGTCATAAAATTTCCCCAAAAACATTACTGTATATTTTAGGAATGTAGTATATTTGTCTGTCAATTCATTACCATCACTTAACTCTTTCAACCCCATGAAACCCTTCCTCCTCACCTTCCTACTCTTACTGAGCAGCATTGTGTACGGACAGATCAATATGGCCGACTCGACTGCTCAGGTTGTTGGCTATTGGGATAAAAATGAAACACAGACCTATATTGTGACTCAGGAAAAGTACCATGTTAAAGATTCCGATACTACTTCAAGGGTTCTTTTTAAATATACCGTAGATATCACGATTGTTGATTCTACTGCCAACTCATACACAATTGACTGGCATTATAGAGATACTGAGGTGCAATCTGAAGATCCGTTTACTCAGAAACTCTCCTTATTAAACGATGGTGTGCATGTGCTGATTCGGACAGATGAGCTTGGTGTTTTTGAGGAGGTGATAAACTGGGAAGAGGTTAGGGATTTTACGATTGTGGGGCTCAATGTATTGGAAGAAGAGATTGCCGGTGTCCCTGATATGGAAAATTTCCTTAAGCAGTTTGAAGAGATGTATAGCACAAAGGAAGCTATCGAATTATTGGCTTTAAAAGAAATTCAACAATTTTATTCTTTTCATGGGGCTGCATATAAGTATGGGGAGCCCTATTATGAGGAGTTGCAGGTTCCAAATATGTATGGCGGCGACCCCTTTGATGCTGAAATGGTGGTTTGGCTCGATGAATTGAATCCGGATGATAATAATTTCATACTCAGATTGGAGCAGCGTGTCAATCCCGAGCAGTTGTTGCACGCAGTCTATGGTTTTTTGACCAGGGTGGCAGAGGCAATGGGAGTTGAGCCTCCGGAGATAGATGAAATAGAGAGTGTTTCAAATTATACTTGGCTCTCTGCCATAATTCACGAGTCGGGCTGGATTCTTTATTCAATAGCAACCATTGAAGCAGAAGCTGATGGACACATAGCGGTTGAAGAGAGAATAATTGAGCTACAGTAGTGGCACTCAGCACCAGACATTCTCTTTAATAACGACATTTACGCTAGGGAACACCACAACAACCACTAAACAGACATTTCAAAATGAGTCTTGAAGTCCCCATAATAATATTGATTCTTGCAATTCCGTTCTATTTCCTGAGCAGGTGGGTTTTTAAGAAAATCAAACTTGGGAATGAAAGGAATAGGAAATATTGGGCCATCATTCCAGCTGTTGTGATAAGTCCCATTTTGTATATTGGAATTGTATTGATTGGGATGTTTTCTATGACATACTATCCAAATATTGATTTCGATAAACAGAAATGGGAGGAAAATCAGGAAAAGAGATATAAGATGTCAAAAAACATCATAAAGAGTGAGATGTTGATTGGGAAAACAAAGGAAGAGGTTATTGAGCTTTTAGGGGAAGATTATCATACCTACGATGATGACCATATCGCCTATGATTTGGGATTTGTGCCTGAATTATTCAATATTGATCCGGATGTATTGGATATTTATTTTGGAAATGGGATAGTTATTAAAGTCGAACAACACAGAACATAAAAAATTATTATCATTTTTTTGCAAATAGCATATCCCCCTGCCGCTCTCCCCGGCAGGGCTTTTTTGTCTCCTTAACGCCTCCCAAAAACGCATAAGAAAAAAGTGTTATGGAGTCATAATAATTCATGGAAATTTATAAGGTTTATTTTTAAGAAAGTTGTACATTTGTCGCGAGGGCGAGGAGATGGAGAGATTTTTTTAATAAAAAGCAAAAATCGGCCTTTGGGCCCTAATTGCCTGGCAAGATAGTATTGTTATAGATATTACATAGTGGAGATCCGAACCCACTCAAAAAAACGGGGCGCAATCCGAAAAGCCTTACGAGTAGGAAAAATCATAATCAAAAACTAATGAAAAAACGCACTTTGAAATTGGCATTATTGCTTGTTGTTTC
>JAAYSS010000131.1 GCA_012518275.1 Bacteroidales bacterium | reverse complement strand
GGCGGTTGTAACTATAGGAACTATGGCTACGCCTGCCGAAAAAGCGATAAATAAACTGGAAAATGATACTGGTTTGAGCATTGCTCATTATGATGCACGTTTCTTGAAACCGCTGGATGAAGAACTTTTTCATGAAATAGCACAAAAATTTTCTAAAATAATAACAATCGAAGATGGAGTGATTAACGGTGGATTTGGTTCGGCTGTGCTTGAATTTGTATCAAAAAATAATTATCAAAATGCAGTAATCAGGTTGGGTATTCCCGATGAATTTATTGAACACGGCGCACAACAAGAACTTTATGCGAAACTTGGATTGGATGCCGACGGACTTTACAAAAGTTTTAAGAAAGTGATGAGCGAAGAAACTACGGCCAAAGAAAAAGAACTTATTTTTTAAAAAAGTACTAAAATGAAAATCATCATTGTTGGTGCCGGTGAAGTAGGAACACACCTTGCAAAACTACTGGCTAAAGAAAATCACGAAATCACGCTTCTTGACGAAAATCCGGACAATCTGTCAGACTTAGAGATGAATTATGACCTGCTGACAGGGGTCGGATCGCCTACGTCCATTGAGAGCCTGAAAGAAGCCGGAGTAGCACAAGCAGATCTGTTTATTGCCGTAACACCTTATGAAGCTGTGAATATGACAGCTTGCATGCTTGCCACTAACTTAGGTGCAAAAAAAACCCTTGCCCGTATTGAAAATTACGAATACCTGCAACCTGCCAACAAAGAATTTTTTCACTCGCTGGGAGTTGATTATTTGATTCTTCCTGAAAATTTGGCTGCACAGGAGATTGTTGAGGCGCTTCGTTATCCGTGGTTAAGGCAGACATTGAGTTTTCATGATGAAGCTTTGATTCTGTTAGCTATTAAAGTTCGTGAAGGCGCCACGATTTTGAACAGAAAATTTAATTCCGGTTATTTTGATCATGGAAAATATCGGGTGGTAGCTATTCGGCATAAAAATTCGACAATAATCCCAAGCGGAAACGATGAAATACAGGCAGGTGATATTGTGTATTTTGTCACAATGAAAGAAAACATTGATTATGTGCGTGAACAGGCGGGGAAAAAAGTTTTTCAGGTGAAAAGCGTGATGATTATGGGCGGAAGCCGTATAGCTCAAAAAACCATTCAATATCTACCTGATCATTTCCAGGTGAAAATATTGGATCGGGATAAGGAGAAATGTTATCAGCTGGCAGAAACTCTGAGTAATGTTTTGATTATCAATGTGGATGGTAGAAATGTGGAGGCGCTGCGTGCAGAAGGCATCGAGGAAGTGGATGCTTTTGTAGCAACGACTGCCAATTCGGAGGCTAATATACTTGCTTGTTTGGAAGCTAAGCGTATGGGAGTTAAAAAAGCCGTGGCTGAAGTTGAAAATATCGATTATATTCAGCTGGCTGAGGAACTCGACATTGGAACTGTGATTAATAAAAAACTGATTGCCGCCAGCTATATTTATCAGCTTACGCTTGATGCGGATGTGTTGGATGTGAGAAATTTAACTTCTGCCGATGCCGAGGTAGTGGAGTTTGTTGCTAAAGCCGGTTCAAAAATTACAAAATCACAGATTAAAGATATCCGCTTGCCGGAAAATGTGAATATCGGAGGAATTGTGAGAGACGGAATCGGCACCATTGCATATGGAAACACACAGATTTTACCAGGCGATCACGTTATCGTGTTCTGTGCGGCGTCGACAATCCGTAAAGTGGAATCACTCTTTAATTAAAGCGGGAAGCTCGATTTTTTTAAGTAATTACCGATTCAATAATTCAACATTCTTTTGATTTGAATAGGGATTTAAATATTAAACAGATTGTTAGAGTTTTAGGCGGGCTTTTGCTTATTGAAGCAGCTTTTATGCTACTCCCGATAGTAGTTGCATTAATTTATCGCGAGTACGAACTAATTCGCCATTTTCTCATTCCGATTGTGGGAGCGATTTTACTAGGAGGAGCCGGAATTTTGACAGGGCGGAAAGCCAATGCAAGTGTAGGAAAGCGCGAGGGAGCAATTATCGTTACGTCCACTTGGGTACTTTACACGCTGCTTGGAGCGTTGCCGTTTACTTTGAGCGGTTACATCCCTAATTTTACCGATGCTTTTTTCGAAACACTTTCCGGATTTACCACCACGGGCAACACGATTTTAGATAATATTGAATCGCTTCCGAACAATTTACTTTTTTGGCGATCAACTACCCACTGGATTGGTGGTTTGGGGATTATCGTTATTTTCTTGGCACTCCTTCCGATGATTGGTGGTGCAGGTTATCAGCTTTTTAATTCGGAAACAACTACTCCTGTCAAAGAAAAAATCTCACCAAAAATCAATGATACAGCGAAAATATTAGTTACCGTTTACGTTGTAATTACAACGGCTTGCACTCTTTCACTATGGGTTGCTGGTATGAACTTTTTTGATGCTATTAACCACGCATTTTCAATAGTTGCTACCGGAGGGTTTTCTACCAAACAGATGAGTATCGCATTCTACAATTCGATTGCTATTGAGTATGTTACTATATTTTTTATGTTTTTCTCGGGGGTAAATTTCACGCTCTACTATTTTCTTTTCAAACTCAATATCAGTAAAGTAAAGAAGAACGAAGAATTGAAATTTTATTTCATAATTACCCTTTTGGCTGCTTTCATTATCTTTATTTCACATGTTGATTTTAGTAACGCAAGAAGTTTTTATGATTTTGAGAAATCGTTCCGAAGTAGCTTGTTTATCGCTGTTTCGTGCATTACTACAACCGGATTGGCGACCGAGGACTATATGCTTTGGAATTCGTTCACGTGGGTGGTGATGCTTATGCTAATGGTTTCGGGAGGTTCTACCTATTCTACATCAGGTGGTGTGAAAGTGGCACGGGTGGTTGTGATTTGTAAATTCTGTTATTACGAGTTCAAGAAATTACTTCATCCAAATGCAGTTTTCCCCATTAAATTTAACGGTCAGATATTAAAAGATGACTTGATGATGCGGATTCTTGCCTATTCAATGATTTATATTCTCGTCATCATTGCAGGTACTTTTATTTTGAGTTTATCCGGCTTAGGATTTATTGAGTCAATGAGTGGAATGGTGTCTTGTATGAGTGACGTGGGGCTTGGTTTAGGGCAGTTGGGTCCTACACACAGTTTCGCGGATATACCTGTTTTCAGCAAATGGTTTTTAGCTTTTGTGATGATTGTGGGACGTCTCGAAATTTATTCTGTGTTACTTCTGTTCACACCCGAATTTTGGAAAAAATAACTTAAAAATTAAAATTTAAATCACTCACAAGTATGTCGATTAGGTCTGAAATCAATTTTAAGCTTGTAGCTCGAGTCATCGGAAATCTGCTCTTAGTTGAAAGTGCGGCATTTTTTTTCGTTTTGCTCATAAGCTTGCTTTACTCAGAAACAGACGGAAAATATTTTGTTTACAGTGCGCTGATTTCCCTATTTCTCGCACTGTCTCTATTGCTTGTCGGCAGAAAAGCCCCGTCGCAACTGGGAAAGCGAGAAGGTGCTTTGATTGTCACTCTCACTTGGGTGCTGTTTTCGCTGATTGGTGCACTCCCTTTTTGGATGAGCGGTTCCATACTTTCTTATACTGATGCGTTTTTTGAAACAATTTCCGGATTTACTACTACGGGAGCTTCTATTTTGAACAATATTGAAGAACTTTCGCATGGGATGTTGTTTTGGCGGGCGCTGACACATTGGCTTGGCGGGCTGGGAATCGTGGTTATTTCCATGGCAATTTTGCCCATGCTCGGCATTAGTGGAGCTCAACTTTTTGTAGCGGAAACTACCGGACCTACTAAGGATAAATTCAGTCCAAAAATAAACGACACGGCAAGAATTCTTTTTATCGTTTATATTGTGTTGACGCTTGCTGAAACTGTCTTTCTGCTATTCGGTGGCATGTCGCTTTTTGATGCCGTTACGCATTCGTTTGCTACGATTGCAACGGGCGGTTTTTCTACCAAGCAAGCCAGTATAGCGTATTGGGAATCATCGCCTTATATCCAATACGTTTTGGCGATATTTATGTTGTTGGCAGGTGTCAATTTTGCGATGTATTTTTTCGGCTATACAAAGAAATTCTTCAAAATTGCAGAAAATGAAGAACTTCGATACTACCTGTATATAGTGTTGGGAGCCAGTTTGATAATTATGATTTCTTTGCTTGATTTCAAGGATTCAATAACTTTTGCTTCTGTTGAAAAAGCATGGCGCGATGCATTTTTCACCATTTCATCCTTGATGACGACGACCGGATTTTCTACCGTTGATTACATGACTTGGAAACCTGTAACGTGGGTTGTGATAGTGGTTATCATGCTTATGGGTGCATCTGCCGGGTCTACATCGGGCGGTATCAAGGTAGTGAGAATTATAATTGCTGTAAAAGCTGTTTTTTATGAATTTAAGCGGATGATTCATCCTTCGGCAATAATTCCTGTGAAATACAATAAGCATGTGTTAAGCGAGAATGTTATCAGCCGTGTTTTTACCTTTATCCTGCTCTATTTTATCATTGTGATATTGGGAATATTTATTTTGATGATTTCCGGAATGGGCGTGGGAGAATCCATCGGAGGTATGATAACGTGCATCAGTTGTGTAGGTCCGGGTTTTGGCACGGTAGGTCCGACGGGTAATTATGCCCAAATTCCTGAGTTCAGCAAGTGGTTCCTTTCTTTCATTATGCTACTGGGTAGATTGGAGCTATATACAGTACTGATGATTTTTACACCTGCATTTTGGAGAGGATAAGCAATGAAAGATAAGAGATGAAAGGATGGAGAGTTTATTAGAAAAAATTACGAAAATGAAAACACTTATAATATTAAGACACGGAAAAGCCGAACAACATTCGTTTGACTTGGATGATTATGACAGGGGGTTAACTTCGAGGGGAGTGAAGAATTCGGAACAGATGGGGAAATTCATTTTGAAAAAACAAGGAATGCCCGATTATATTTTATCGTCAGCTGCAAAACGAACTTACCAAACAGCTGTTTTGGCGGCAAAAGGTATGGGTTTTCCAAAAAATGAAATAGTTGAGGATGAGAATCTTTACTTGGTTCCCGAACGTAACTTACTTGCAGCTCTTGCTGAACTTCCGACAGATGTGAATTTTTGTGTGCTTGTAGGGCACAATCCGGGAATGACAGCTTTGGTTAATTATTTTGGTGTTAAGCTGGATAACCTGCCCACAGCATCGGCGGTTTGCTTCACTTTCGAGATGGATACTTGGGAGAATATAGCTACTGAAAAAGCTGAATATCAATGGATAAAGCTGGCGAGAGAATTGTAGTTTTTGGATTAGTTTTTATTTTTTCACCAAAAAGATAATTCGTTTTCCGTAAAAAATTTGTATATTTGCACGCAATAATATTCATAGGTACTAACTTTCCTAAAACATTCATACTATGTCATTTATTGCAGATAAAATCCAATTTGAAGGTTTTACCTTCGACGATGTACTCCTAATTCCGGCTTATTCAGAAGTATTGCCCCGCAACGTTGATCTTACCACACGTTTAACTAAAAACATTGAATTAAAAGTTCCAATTGTTTCAGCGGCGATGGATACCGTTACCGAATCGAAAATGGCTATTGCCATTGCTCGTGAAGGAGGTATTGGCGTTATTCATAAAAACATGTCAATTGAAGAGCAAGCAAAACAAATCACTATTGTAAAGCGTGCAGAAAACGGTATGATTTCCAACCCTGTAACCATCCATAAAGGAGCTACGGTAGGTGATGCGCTTGGTTTGATGGCTGAATATAAGATTGGTGGGATTCCAGTTGTAGATAAAGAAAACTATTTAGTAGGTATTGTAACAAACCGAGACCTTCGCTTTCAGCGTGATATGAATAAAAGCATTGATGACGTGATGACTAAAGAAAATCTGATAACGACTTCTCGTACTACAAACTTGGAGGAAGCTGCTGACATCTTGCAACAACACAAAATAGAGAAGCTTCCAGTTGTTGATGAAAATAACAAGTTAATCGGATTGCTTACTTACAAAGACATTACTAAAGCAAAAGACAAACCGATGGCATGCAAAGACGAAAGTGGCAGGCTTCGTGTTGCAGCAGCTGTTGGTGTTACATCAGACACATTTGATAGAATCTCTGCGTTGGTGCAAGCTGAAGTGGATGCAATAGTAATTGACACGGCACATGGGCATTCCAAAGGAGTCATTGAATTACTTCGTGATGTGAAAAAGCGTTACCCGAAATTAGATGTTGTAGTTGGAAATATTGCTACACCAGAGGCAGCAGTGGCGTTGGTTGAAGCCGGTGCGGATGCAGTAAAAGTGGGCATTGGTCCCGGTTCCATCTGTACTACACGTGTTATTGCGGGTGTGGGAGTTCCACAACTTTCTGCAATTTATGAGGTTGCGTCAGTGCTTAAAAATTCAGGAGTCACCGTCATAGCCGATGGCGGTATTCGGTATTCTGGAGATATTGTTAAGGCATTGGCAGCCGGTGCAGATACCGTTATGGTTGGTTCTTTACTTGCCGGAGTGGAAGAAAGTCCCGGTGAGACAATTATTTATGCCGGACGAAAATTCAAATCATACCGTGGCATGGGTTCGGTTGAAGCTATGGAGAAAGGCTCTAAAGACCGCTATTTTCAAGATATGGAAGACGATATCAAAAAACTGGTTCCGGAAGGAATTTCAGCTCGAGTACCTTTCAAAGGTTCACTTTATGAAGTTGTTTATCAGATGATTGGAGGACTTCGTGCTGGTATGGGATATTGTGGCTCACATAATATTTCAGAATTGCACAACGCAAAGTTTACACGGATAACCAATGCCGGAATGGTAGAAAATCACCCGCACAACGTAACGATAACAAGCGAAGCACCAAATTATAGTCGGGGAGAAAATTAATTTCGGTTTCAATGTCTTATTTAACTAACTGACTAAAAAGCTTTGAGGCTCAAACAATTTTTTTACTAAAGTAGCGTTTAAGATATCGAAAATCATATCATTAACCATTTTCTACAAAAAGATAAATATGAAAAAATATTTTGTATCAATCGTGGCTCTTTTAGTAGCAATCACGGTACTTTCCGCTCAACAGTCAGATCCTACGTTGATGATAATCAACGGAAAGAATATACCACTTTCAGAATTTGAATACATTTACAACAAAAACAATACGAGCAATGTGGTTGATAAAAAATCGCTCGAGGAATACGTGGATTTGTTTGTTGACTTTAAGTTGAAAGTAGAAGAAGCTATAGCACAGGGACTGGACACCACTCAGGCTTTCAAATCTGAATTTGGGATGTACCGAAATCAGCTGGCAGACCAGTATATGACGGATGAAAAAGAGGCTGAAAGATTATTGAATGAGGCTTATGCTCGTATGAAAGAAGAAGTGGAGATAAGTCATATTCTGGTGCGGATTCCTGAAACCGGCACTGCAGCAGATACGTTAAGTGCATATAACAAAATTATGAAGTATTACCAACGTGTTCAGAAAGAGAATTTTGAAAAAGTAGCACGTGAAGTATCTGAAGATCCGAGTGTAGCTCAAAATGGTGGTTATGTCGGTTGGATATCTGCCATGCGCACCCCATATGTTTTTGAAAATGCAGTATACAACACTCCCGTGGGTAAGGTGTCGAAACCGATACGTACAATCATTGGCTACCACCTTGTGAAGGTAACAGGTAAAAGACCGTCGCCGGGTGAAGTGAAAGTAGCACATATTTTACTGATGAATGATCGACAAAATCCTTCCAATAACGCGGATGTGAAAAGACGTACTGATTCTATTTATAATCGTATTTTGGCTGGAGATGATTTTGGAGAATTGGCACTTAAATTCTCACAAGATCCGGGTTCTGCTTCGCAAAGAGGCGAACTCCCTTGGTTTGGAAGTGGACAAATGATACCCGTATTTGAAAAAGCATCGTTTGCATTGAAAAATAATGGGGATGTGTCAGAACCTATCATGTCACAGTTTGGATGGCATATTATCAAACTGATCGATAAAAGACCTTTAGCATCTTTTGATGAAATAAAAACAAATTTAGCAAGCAACATCAAACAAAATGATAGAGGCTTGAAAATCAATCAATCATATGTGGAAAATCTGAAAAAACAGTATGATTTTCAGGTAAATAATAAACCGTTGAACGACTTTTATCGCATTGCAGACCTGTATGTGATTGGTGATTCGTTATTCAAAACAGAAATTCAAAAACTGAATGCTCAGCTTGCTTCTTTCTCCGGAAATAGTATTTCTCAAACTGAACTTGGAAACAAATTAATCAATCTACCCGGTTTCAGAGGTGTGAAAAGCGACTTAATAACCAAGAGTTTTGAAAATTTGGTAAGTGAAAGATTAAAAGCTTATGAATTGACTCAGTTAGGAAAAAAACACCCTGACTATCGGCATTTGGTGCAAGAATACCACGATGGAATTCTACTTTTCGAAGTGATGAACAGAGAAGTGTGGGACAAAGCTACAAAAGATACAGAAGGACTTACGAAGTTTTTTAATGCCAATAAATCTAAGTATGCTTGGGATGAACCGAGATACAAAGGGCGAGTGATACATGCCAAGGATAAAGCCACGTTAAAAGCAGCTAAAAATATTGTGAAACGTGCCGATAGAGATTCTGTAGATAAATTCTTGCATCAACGGTTGAATGATTCTATCCAGTATGTCAAAATAGAAAAAGGGCTTTGGAAAGCAGGCGAAAACAAGGTGGTAGATGCAAAAATTTTCAAAAAAGCAAAATATACGCCCACATCAGAATATCCGTATTACTTCCTATCCGGCAAAAAACTGAAAAATATGCCGGAAGATTACACCGATGTACGAGGTGCTGTAACAGCTGATTATCAGGATTATCTCGAGAAAAACTGGATAACCTACCTACGAGGAAAATATCCGGTGATTATTGACGAAAAAGTACTGAAAACGGTTAAGAAAAACTAATTCCTTAGCAAATGCCAAAATAAATTTTCTAACTTTGAAAGCTTATTTTGGCATTTTTGTACCCTCTTGTGAAGTACCCGTTAGTGATGCAATCATTTTTTGGGAGATAGAATATTTTCAATGAAAAAATATATCTTTATTATATTTGTAGTCCTTTTTTCGGCATGCAAAGAAAAAGCTACAGAAACGGAATCAAATTACCCGGTGTTGGAAGTTGCAGGAAAATTCCTTTACAAGGACGAAATAGATCAAATTATTCCTCTCGATGCTTCGGTAATTGATAGTGCAGATGTAGCTGACAGATATATCCGAAAGTGGGTTACAGAAGTACTTATGTATGACCATGCCCGAAGGAACATCACACAATTGGATGAGATAGACAAACTGGTGGAAGAATATAGAAGATCGCTTATAATCCACGAGTATGAGCAGGCACTTATAAGTCAGCGGATCAATAAAAAAATACCTGAGCAAGAACTGCTTGATTTTTATGAAAAATATAAATCACAAATGGTTTTGCAGGATAATCTGATAAAAGGGATGTTGTTAATCTTGCCTATAGATGCTCCACAACTTGATGACGTTTATTCTTGGGTGCGGTCTGCGGACATACCTTCACTTGAGAAAATAGAAAAATACAGCCTGCAAAACGCCATAAGCTTTGATTATTTCAGTGACTGGACACCGTTTAATGATGTTATTCGGAAAACTCCGTTTGTAGTGGAGAACTCGAAACAATTTGTAACCGGTACACGTTTTGCAGAAGTATCGGACAGCACAAAACTTTATTTGCTCCGAATATCAAAAGCAATTCCGATCGGTGACTATGAACCGTATGAATTGGCTAGGGAAAGAATATCGAATACCATTTTAAATAAAAAGAAATCTGATTTTATCATTGAATTTGAGAAAAGTATTTATAACGATGCGTTACAACAAGGTGAAATTAATTTTTTCAAGAAAAAAAAGTAGTATGAAAGTATGTTAGGTCATTTTCAGATTTAACATCAACAGTCTATTATCTAAAATATATTATCTAAAAGTTTTGTATCTAAAAGTCTAAAAAACATATGCGTAGAGTATTTCTAATTTTTACTGCTGTTTTGTTTTTATTAAACGGCTTCTCTCAAAATAAAAATAATGTAATTGATGAAGTGATTTGGATTGTGGGCGACGAAGCCATTCTGAAATCAGACGTTGAAGCCATAGTCCAAGATGCTGCGATGCGTCGTATTCCGATAGAAGGGGACCCTTACTGCCTTTTCCCGGAGCAGATTGCAGTAGAGAAGTTATTCCTTCACCAAGCAGCAATTGACAGTATTGAAGTGAATGAAAGCGTCGTTATAGAGATGGCCGACAGGGATATCGATGCTTACGTGGCAAACGTGGGTTCGGTAGCAAAAGCCGAGGAATATCTTCACAAACCCATTGCGCAGCTGAAAGAAGAAATGCGTGAACGTTACCGCAATCAGAGTATGGTGCAGCAGATGCAGCAAGAGTTGGTGAAAAATATAGAAGCCACGCCTGCCGAAGTGCGCCGCCATTACGGGAATATCTCTGCCGATAGCTTGCCAACCATTCCGGCACAAGTGGAATTGCAGGTGTTGTCTTTGAAACCGCCCATTCCTTTGTCCGAAATAAACCGAGTGAAAGAGCGATTGCGGGAATTTACCGAGCGAGCAAATAAAAATCCAAGTGATTTTAGCTTGTTGGCACGGCTTTATTCAGATGATAAAGGAAGTGCTGTGCAAGGCGGAGAGCTCGGCTTTGCGGGTAGGGGAGTGTACGATCCCGATTTTGCAGCCGTGGCTTTCAACATGCAGAATCCGAATAAAATATCGAGAATCGTGGAAACTCAATTCGGATTCCATATCATTCAGTTTATTGAACGGCGTGGGGACCGCATAAATGTACGTCACATTCTTTTACGTCCAAAGGCATCTGACGAGGATAAACAAAAAGGGGTGAACACGTTAGATTCTATTGCAGATCAAATTCGTAAAGAAAAAGTTACTTTTGAACAAGCAGTGATGCGTTTCTCCCAAGATAAAAACACGCGGATGAATGCCGGTTTGATGATGAGAACGGATCCCTATACTCGAAGTATTACTTCCAAGTTTGAATATCAAGACCTGCCTGCTGAAATTGCTAAAGTAGCTTATGATATGAATGTGGGTGAAGTATCCAAAGCATTTACGATGATTGATAAAGCTACCGGAAATGAAGTGATAACGATTATTAAAATCAAATCAAAAACTCCGACTCATAAGGCAAACGTGCGTGATGATTATCAAATTCTCAAATCGATGCTCGAAGAGAAGAAAAGAGCGGAATTTCTAAAAAATTGGATTGCAAAAAAGCAAAAAGAAACATATATTAGTATCGATCCGGCATATGTAAATTGTGAATTTGAGTATCCGGGTTGGGTGAAAGAATAAATTGTTTTTGCACATATTTTTATTGTGTTGAAATTGTCAAACTTCCATACTCTATTTTTCAAAGTGATGATGATTCTACTCATCGCTTTAATTGGTGTACCTATGCTGCATGGTCAAATTAGCAAAAAACCACGTCAGCTCCGGGAAGAGATTTTACGTGAAAAGAAACGCCATAACCCAAATGAAGAGCCGTCTAAAGCACCTTCCGCAAAGAAAAAATATCAGCCGCCCCAAGTAGGTGCAACGGTTTTGAAGCCGGTTAATCCCAGGGCGAATAAGCGTGCTACGTTAGTTTACTTGGAGCACAGTAATGAGTTGAGGTTTGATCAAAACATACGTCCAGATATTCAGGTCCTTGTAGGAAATGTCCGTTTTCGCCATGATAATGCGCTTCTTTATTGTGACAGTGCTCTTTTTAGCGAAGTGACGAACTCATTTGATGCCTATGGAAATGTGCGTATAGTTCAAGGGGATACGCTGACTGCTTACGGAGATTTTCTGAATTACAACGGAAATAGTAAAATGGCAAGACTTTGGGGTGACAATGTCAGAATGGTGAATCGAAATACCGTACTCAACACCAATATGTTATACTATGACCGCGCCATAAATTTAGCTTATTATGACTCCGGCGGTGTAATTAACGACGGAAATAATACGCTTACATCCATGTGGGGGCAGTATTCACCGAGTACAAAGACGGCACTCTTCAAAGATCAAGTGAAGATGACAAACCCCGACGCAACGATGACTACGGATACCTTGAAGTATAACACAAGCAGTTCTGTGGCTGATATTGTCGGGAATTCACTGGTGGTTTACAAAGAAGAAACCGATATTTATAGTCAGCGAGGTTGGTACAACACTAAAAATGATCGGATGATGCTGTTGGATCGGTCTCTGGTAGAACAAAATGATGGTAAAACATTAGTTGGTGATACAATTTTCTATGATAAAAAGAATAAATTCGGAGAGGCATTCTCAAAGGTGGAACTGAATGATCCGGAGCATAAAGTTACATTGCACGGAAATTATGTTTCCTATGATGAAGTAAAATCTCAAGGATTGGCTTCAGATTCAGCTCTTTTTGTAGACTGGTCAGGGAAAGATTCCCTTTTTCTAAGTGCCGACACGCTCTACTCGATGAAAGACTCCATTGAAACCGACACCGTTTCTTATAACAAATTAGAAGCTTTCAAAAATGTCCGTTTTTACCGCTCGGATGCACAAGGAATGTGCGATTCACTTTTTTATAGTTCTCGAGATTCTATCATGCATCTGCGTGGCTTGCCGGTTCTTTGGTCAGACAATAATCAGATGATGGGAAAGCAAATGACGGCATTTACCAAAAATCAAAAAATTGATAGCGTGAAAATAGAACGCTCAGCGGTGGCTATTCAGAAAGATAGCTTGATATATTATAATCAGCTTGCGGGTAAAGAGATGATTGCATATTTGGATAGCGGACAGCTTACAAAGGTTTTTGTCAATGGTAACGCGGAAACAATTTACTTCCCCAAGGATGATAAAACCAAAGAATATGTAGGTGTCAATAAAACGCTTAGTAGCTACGTGACTATGTACTTTAAGGAGAAAAAGGTTGATCGGATAATCCTTACTACAGCATCAAGCGGCACGATGTATCCACTCAAAGATATGGATGAAAATGATCTTTATTTGAGTGATTTTCATTGGTACGACAAAGAACGACCGTTGAAAGTAGATGATCTTTTCGCAAAATACGAACGTACAGAACCACCCAAAAGACCGGAAAGCACTAAAAAACCGAGTTTCCCGGGCGAAAAAAGTACTTCTTCTGCCACCAAGGGTTCGCGAGATTCTACTCGGACTACGGGTATCTCTGCCGGGGGTGGTGTCAATCGGAATCAACGTGGTATGCAAAATCAAAGGGCTGGCAGTCGTAATTTACGTCCGATGATGCGCTCGCAATGATAATGAAATAAAAGTCATTTGTAATGGAAATTATAGGCTGGATAGGATTTACACAAGGTTTGTTTGCTGCTCTTTTGATGTTTTCAAAAAAAGAGCAAACGCTTTCAGACCGTGTTTTGTCCGGATGGCTGGTGCTCTTTGCACTTGAATTTCTTACATGTGCATTGGATTATCGGATTTACGGCTATTCGCTCTTTTCCAGTTCTTTTTTACTTTTTAACCCCGCACTGTTTATTTATATCCGTTCGTTAGTAGAAAAAAAATTCAAACTGAAGTGGTCCATGCTTCTCCATCTACTGCCATTTCTTGTCTCAGAAATTTTTGCATACGTTACGCAAACTCCGTTTACATTTAAGAACTTTTTTAATCTCGACTCCGGATTTGCATTCAGATTGTTTGTCGGGATAGCTACAATTGTTTCTATAACGGTGTATATGACGCTGTGTATCATTTTACTACACAAGTACAGGATTAATCTTCAAAATGAAAAATCAAACATTGATAAGGAGCAAAATCTAAACTGGCTGATGTTTGTCTCTATTTTTTACATCGTTTACAGTTTGTTGGCAGGCATACAAGGATTTGTATACGTGTTTATAGGAGTGGGTGATGATGTGATGTCATACTACAATTATTCCATTCTTTTGCTATTGATATACATTATCAGTTTTTATGGTTTGTATCAACAGCAAATTGAAGTTCAGACCGAAACTAAAGAATCGGAGGAGATTACAGCCTATAAAAACTCAACACTTTCTGCTGATGACAAGCAAGAAATTAAAGAAAAAATACTCGAATATTTTGAAAAGGAAAAACCCTATTTGAATCCGAACTTAAATATGGATTTCCTTTCAGAAGAAATTGATTTTCCGAAATATCAGATTACCGAAGTGTTGAATGTGGATATTGGGAAGAATTTTTTCCAATTTGTAAATTCTTACCGCATTGAAGCCGTAAAAAAAATGCTGTTGGAATCGGAACTAAAATACTCCATCGAAGCTATTGGCTATGAATGTGGCTTTAATAGTAAATCATCCTTCTACACTGTTTTCAAAAATGTCACGGGCAAAACACCTGCAGCTTATAGAAAGTCGGTATTAGGTAGTTCTACCGTATAATCTCACCAAAGGTTTTTATTTTAAAAGTCAAACTATTTTTATCGGTCTATATTTTAAAGTATAGATTAGTTTTCGTATTTTTAGAAAATACTTGCATGGTGTTTGACGTTTTTTAATCATACAAAGACATGTAAGATACATTTTAAATTAAAAAACACCTAATTATGAGAAGGAAAATTTTTATATTTCTTGCCACTTTTTTAGCGTTTAGCTTTCAGTTGTCGCTGGCAGCATCCCAAACTTTAACTGTTAAAATTCACAACATAAAATCTTCACCGCAGGGCGTAATCCGAATAGCTTTGTTTGGTGATGAAAAAGGATTTAGAGCTGAGAAATACCTTTTTGACATGAGTTTTGATAAGAGCAGAGTTAAAAGTGGCAAACTGACGGTTAATATACCTGTAGAATGCGGTGTGTATGGCGTTACTGTTCTTGATGATGAAAATAACAACGGAAAGATGGATTACAACATGTTTGGAAT
>JAAYSS010000018.1 GCA_012518275.1 Bacteroidales bacterium | reverse complement strand
CAACGTTGGCTTTACAAGTGCCACCATCATTTTAATAATATGTCGGGGTGTACGGAATTGTCCGTTTGTCCCGCTTGCCGCCATTTTACCAAGTATATACTCGTACACGTCGCCCATCGTATCACGATCTTCCATATTTAGGTCACTCACACCATCTACCAACTTGGTAAGTGTCCGCTCATTCGGAATCAGGAAAATAGCATCTTTCATATAGGTTGAGTAGGACGAGTTTTTTCCCGAGTTCAAGTTTTTAATAAACAGAAACACGTCATCACGAACGGTTTTGAGCATCAATTGAGCATCGAAATTCTTAAACGTACTCCATCGCAGGTTTTGGTACGGCACACTCTCCTCCGTTTGCGGATTGACCCAATCTCCTTCGGGGAAAGTGGGGTTTTCTATCGTAGAGTCAAAAGCCAAGGCAGTTGCTTCCTGTTTCAGCTGAGCATCATCCAAAATTTTAATAAAAAACAGATAGGTCATCTGTTCCAACACAGTCATGGAGTTGGTTATTCCCGATGTCCAAAACGTGTCCCAAATGGCATCAATTTTATTGCGTATTTCTCCTGTAATCATAGTAACTTGAAATTTTTTGTAAAGATAACAAAAAAACACTAAATTGAGATGATAACAAAGAAGAAGTGTATTCAATTTTGAAAAATAAATTATCTTGGTATTTTGATAAAACTGTAAAAGCATATTCATTATCGTTACTTGTTTTTATTTTCTAATTTTCAATTGAAACTCTTCGATATCACTTTTACTGAACCAAATACGCCCTTTGTACTCTCGGTAGTGAATATCTCCGTTTTTACGAATATTGTTCAGCGTTGAACGCGACATTTTCAAAATCTCCAAGGTCTCCTGCATGGTATAAAACCGCTCCGGCTCCGCCGATGGCACCAACGAACGTACCAACCTTACAAGCTGTTTGATGTCCAGCCCGTGCTGATTCAACTTTTCAATGACTAACTCAGTCAGATATGTTGAATTTTCATCGGTTGATATGTGCGTTTTCTTACTCAATTTTTCAGCTGTTTTTTAGTCTTCTTCTCCGACTAAAAAATGTTGATAACTTCCTATTCTTCGCTATCTTTTATCACTTTTCTTTTTTTTACAAAATAGAAACATCAATTTATAATATCCAAATAGATGTGCCACCTTGGCATAACTATTTTTATTTCATCGAACTTTTTATGTTTTTCATCACGCTGAAAAATTACGTTGCAAAATTCAGCATAAAAAAAATGTTTTCTTGCCCACGATGACAATTACTCAATTGACAAATTGCTTTGTGCTTTTTGGGTGTAAAAATACATCTCGAATGTCTGATCTCAAAGGACAAGTTCCCCAAACCCACTATTCTAAGGGCTTAGGATGTGGTTAATGCTTTTTGACTGGCTAAAAAACCGCCCTGTTTCCGCCATACATGGGACACATATCCGCCATACATGGGACATATATACCCTACTTTCCGGACAAATAGCGCACTTCCTGCTTATAAAATATAAATCGGAAAAAATATTTCTACTACCCTACTTTTCATTCCTTCCGTTACCACTTTAAAAAAAGGGCTATAAACCGATATTTGGCTTATAACCCTTTGGGTAATTGCTTCGGGGCTGCTCTTCCCCTTTCTGTCTTTTACAAATTTAACACATTCAGTTCTTTTTCTTCTAACGATTTCTGATTGAGTTATCGACATTTTTATGAATAGCAAGTTGATATTCTCAGCGACGCTTTGTTTGGATAATCAAAACACGGTCACTACCTTCCACGAAAGCTTTTGTGGACGATAGTTCCTATCTCCTTCTAAACTATCAAAATCAGAATGGATTAATATATAAACCTTATATAACACTTATATAAAACTAATTTTTAACATATATATTCCTTATTAATATAGATATGGTTTATATAAAGTTTTAATTTGTTTTTATTACTTATTTAAATTATATTTGCTCTATATTTTATTTTAACAATTCATGTATTCACTATGGCAATAGTAAAAGGACCTATCCAATTGGAAGGGAATTTAGGCAATTTGAGTTTCTACAAACGTAGGGACAGCGATAAAATCATTGTACGAACCAAAGGGGGCGCCTCAAAAGAAAAGATTAAAAACTCGCCGGCATTCAAAGGGTTTCGCTTGCAGCAAAACGAATGGCGCGGATGCACTGCCTTGGCTTCAAAACTACGATATGCTTTCGGCGGGCTACACCGCATAGCCGACTACAACCT
>JAAYSS010000130.1 GCA_012518275.1 Bacteroidales bacterium | reverse complement strand
TGTTGGTGCTGATATTGCAGAGATTGCAAAGATTTGTGACTGGGCTGAAAATATTGACTACTTCTCTTTACCGGTTTCTGCAAGAGAATACGCAGGTAAAGGCGCACAAGACGTACACGAAGTATTTATTCCGTTGACTTCTACACAAAAACACTACCATGACATTGATCCGGTAGGACCTAATGTAGATATTTACTGGGAAATTTTAAAAGCATTTTACGGTGGAAATGAAGAAGAAGCACGCAAAAAACCCATCATGTCAATGCTTGTATGTCCCACAAGTCCGCTTGAAATATCGGACATAGCAGCACAAGTAATTATGAAAGGTGCAAGATACAACATACCCGTAAACGTACTTAGTATGGCAATGTCGGGCGGATCATCTCCTGTTTATTTGGCAGGAACTCTTGTAACACACAACGCTGAAGTTTTGGCAGGTATCGTTTTGGCACAACTTACTGTTCCTGGTGCACCGAACTATTATGGAAGTTCAACCACTACTTTTGACTTGAAAAAAGGAACAGCACCTGTAGGTTCACCTGAATTGGGATTAATTAGTGCTGGTGTTTCAAAACTTGCGAAATTTTACGGTCTTCCTGCATTTACTGCCGGTAATTAGTCTGACTCAAAAGTACCTGACTCACAAGCAGGTCACGAAAAGACAATTACAACACTCCTTCCGGCATTGGCAGGTGTAAACACAATTTACGGTTCAGGAATGCTTGAACTCGGTATGACTTTCAGCAACGAGCAACTCATAATCGACAACGATATTATTCAAATGGTTAAAAAAGCAATGGAAGGAATCCCTGTAAACGATGAAACTCTTGCAGTTGACCAAATCAAAAAGGTCGGAATTGGAAACAATTTCCTTGCACTTAAGAAAACAAGAGAATTAATCGATTTGCCGTCAAACCCTGCTCTTATAGACAGATTGATGCACGATGACTGGAAAGCAATGGGTGGAAAAGACATGGCAAGCCGTGCACACGATACAGTTGTTGACGTTCTTAAAAACCACGAAGTACCACCGATTGACAGAGACATATACAACGATATGAAAGCAATCGTTGACAAAGCAGATAAAGACTACAAACTCTGATCTGTTTTTTTATTTTTAAAAGCAGATTAAGAATATAATTTTTAATCTGTTTTTATTTTTTTATATCAAAAACAAAGAGGTTATATATTAAAAATTAAAGAGGTTTATATTATGGTTACAAAAGACGAAATTATACAAAAAGCAAAAGATGCAATTTTAGATTTTGACGGTGAACTCGCAGAAGAAGCAGCAAAAGAAGCAATCGCAAATGATGTCGATCCGGTCGAAGTAATTGAACACGGATTCACAGCAGGAATGAATGTTGTCGGTGCTGATTTTGGTGAAGGAAAACTTTTCCTTCCTCACGTTTTAGCAGCTTCTGAAGCTATGAACGCTGGAATGAAAATTCTTAAACCTGAAATGGAAAAGAGACAATCAGAAACAAAAAGTCTTGGAAAAATCGTATTATGCACAATCGAAGGGGATATCCACACAATCGGAAAAGATATCGTCGGTTCAATGCTTTCAATTGCAGGATTCGAAGTTGTTGATATGGGTCGTGATGTGCCGGTTAAAAATATTGTTGAAAAAACTAAAGAAGTTAAACCCGTTTTGGTTGCAACATCCGCTTTAATGACTACAACAATGATTAACCAAATCCAACTCGAAGAACTATTAAAAGAAGCAGGACTTCGCGATCAAGTTAAAACAATGGTTGGCGGCGCTCCCTGTACACAAGACTGGGCAGACCAAATCGGAGCCGACATATACGGTGAAAGTGCAGCCGACTCCGTTGCAAAAGTTAAAGCTGCTGTTTTGAAATAAACAGTTTCGTTTTGACAGTTTTAATTTAATTATTTAAAATCTATAAAACAAAACGATAACAAAATAGCCGAAACCCGTTAGATTAAATTTATTTTAGTTTAACGGGTATTTTTATCTTTTAATTTTATTCTATCTTTTTATTTTTTATTATTTTATTCATTCAATTTTAGTGATATCTCATGAGTTTTTGTTTAGGTATAGATGCGGGCGGGACATATACTGATGCGGTTATTATGAATATGGAGAATAAAGAAATTTTATCTGCCGCATCTTCTCTTACGACTTATCCGGATCCGATTGGGGGAATTCGTTCTGTTTTAAACAAATTGGATCAAAGTCTTTTATCTCTTTGCACATCTCTTTCCGTTTCAACTACGCTTGCTACAAATACGATTCTTGAAAATACAGGCGATCCGGCAGCTTTAATTCTTGTTGGCGACCAACCAGTTCCCGAAGATTCCGAAATTGAAGAATATATTATTGTGTCGGGAGGTCATACATTTGATGGAAGTGAGTCGGAGCCTCTTGATACCGAAGCTGTTAAAAATTACGTATTATCTGTAAAAGATAAAGTTTCCGCATTTGCCGTTTCTTCTTTTTTCAGTATAAGAAATCCTGAACATGAAATTGAAGTAAAGAATATTATTGAAGAATTGACAAGTTACCCTGTAATTTGCGGGCATGAACTTGCTCAATCGCTTGGTTCATACGAGCGCGGTGTAACTGCTTATTTGAATGCGACACTTTTGCCTGTTACTAAAAAATTCATGGAATCAGTTTTGGAAGAAGTAGAAAGGCGAAATTTGGATATCAAAGCAAGAGTTTTGAAATGCAACGGATCGGTTTTTCCTATGGAGGAAGCGATTTTTTGGCCTGTTGAGTCCGTATTTTCTGGACCCGCTTCAAGTTTGCTTGGAGCAGGAACTCTAACCGGTTTTGATTCTTATTTGATGGTCGATGTGGGCGGAACGAGCACCGACGTTTCAATGCAGGAAGGCGGTTTTCCTCTTTTGGACGAGTCAGGTGCCGTTGTCGGGAATTGGAAAACGAAAGTCAATGCCATAAAGATGGAAACGTCTGCAATGGGTGGTGACAGTCACATTTGGATTCGTTCGCCTTCAATATCAAATATTGTAAATTTAAGTAGAGTAAATATCGGCCCTATGAAAGTGATTCCGCTTTGTAGAGCGGCTTTTAAGTATCCGAATTTAATTGAATCTGCAAAAAAAAGGTGGTTTTCTGACAGACACCGTTTTTCAAGTTGTATCCAACCGACTATATTTTTTATGAAAACGAAGACAGACGAAGCTTTATATTCAAAAAAAGTAAAAAACTTATCTGAAGATGAGTTAAATATTTTAAATAAAATAGATTTTGAACCAACTTATTTAATGGACATGGTTTGGGATTTAAAATATGTTCCGGCCGAAGCTTTACAAAACTTATTATCAAAAAAATTAATCCGAGTAATAGGTTTTACGCCGACTGATGTTTTACATGTTTTAGGAGATTTTAATAAATGGGATTCGGAAATATCCAATTTGGCAGCCGAACTTTTGTCCGAGTTTTTACAAATGGAAAAAATAGAATTTTGCCTGC
>JAAYSS010000129.1 GCA_012518275.1 Bacteroidales bacterium | reverse complement strand
TTCAAAACCGTTTTGGTACAACCGTAAAATTACTAAAACTGGACACCCTTAATCAAAATATTGCTGTTCGCTCAACATCGAGTTCGCGGTTTGAGATGCAGGTTTTTGAACACCAAAACAACACATTGATTGGAATAATTAACACCGTATGCGCTCCGATTTGCAGTTCGTATATCAAGTTTTACGACACGGATTGGAACGAGGTAAAAGTGGATTTCCCGAAATTCAGCTATAAGTCGTGGTATAATTCCAATATCTCAGACGAATTGAAAAAAAATGTGGATCAACTGCTGAAAATGAGTTTTATTGAGCTGTTTTTTGACCCGTTTAAGAAAGTCGTTTTAGTAAAAAACAATTCCTTTGACTACTTAAGCGAAGAAGATAAAAAATCAATAGATAAAGGAATAACTTCTGCGAATCTTGAAGTACCTTTCAGCAGATTAACAAGTGTGGAAGAAGTGGAAAATGTTAAAAGATAAAAATGTAATATGGATATTCTGAGTTTAATTGGTCGAAAAAACGAACTTTTCAAGCATGATATTTCTAAACATGAAAAAGAACTTCAAGAAATTGTCTCCGCTTCCACATTTTTGATTATCGGAGGTGCAGGGTCAATCGGTCAAGCTGTTGTGAAAGAGATATTTAAAAGAAATCCCCGTAAACTTCATGTTGTTGATATCAACGAAAATAACATGGTTGAACTAGTACGTGATGTTAGAAGCTCCTTGGGTTATATCGATGGAGATTTTCAAACTTTTGCATTGGATGTTGGTTCAAGTATTTATGATTCGTTTATTCAATCTGACGGGAAGTACGATTTTGTGCTTAATCTTTCAGCGCTCAAACATGTGCGTAGCGAAAAAGACCCTTTTACATTGATGCGGATGATTGATGTAAATGTATTTAATACAGACAAAACCCTTTTGCAATCCATTGAAAATGGAGTTTCGAAATACTTTTGTGTGTCAACAGATAAAGCTGCAAATCCGGTAAATATGATGGGAGCTTCAAAACGCATAATGGAGATGTTCATGATGCGTAGAAGTGAAAAATTAACTGTTTCAACAGCGCGATTTGCAAACGTTGCTTTCTCAGACGGTTCTTTACTTTATGGTTTTAATCAACGAATTCAGAAACAACAACCTATTGTTGCCCCCAATGATGTAAAACGATACTTCGTAACACCCAAAGAGTCCGGTGAACTTTGCATAATGTCTGTTATTTTTGGTGAAAATAGGGATGTTTTCTTCCCAAAATCAAGCGAAGAACTACACTTAATCAGTTTTGCTGAAATAGCAATTAAATATCTTGAACAGTTTGGCTATTCTCCTTATATTTGTGAAAATGAAGAAGAAGCAAGATCAAAAGTAGGAGAATTAAGAGTAAAGAAGCAATGGCCTTGTTTGTTCAGTAAATCTGATACTTCGGGAGAAAAGGATTTTGAGGAGTTTTACACCGAGAATGAAAAATTGAGTATGGAGCGTTTTCAAAATATCGGTGTAATAAAAAACGAATTAGATGTAGAGTCAGAAAAACTTGAGTATTTTGAAAAGAAAATTGCTAAAATGAAAAGTAGGAAACATTGGACAAAAGAAGAAATAGTTCAACTTTTTAACGAAATGATACCTGACTTCAAACACAAAGAAACAGGTAAGTATCTGGATGAAAAGATGTAAAACACATAAATTAAATCAAAAATGAAATATAAAATCCCCTTGTTTCAACTTAATTTTGATAATCAGGAGGTAGATGCTGTTGTAGAAACAATTCGTTCAAAATGGATTTCTACGGGTCCTAAATGCGAGGAATTGGAAAGGTGTTTTGCTGAAATGTTTTCTGTAAAACATGCTGTCAGTATGTCAAACTGCACGAGTGCATTGCATTTGGCTTGTGTAATTTGTGGGATTGGAGAGGGCGATGAGGTCCTTTGCCCGTCATTAAGTTTTGTTGCTTCTGTAAATTGCATCCGTTATGTTGGCGCAATACCTGTCTTTTGTGATATAAAAGGACTGGATGACATGAACATTGACCCGCAAGATATTGAAAGGAAAATTACACCACGAACTAAAGCCATCATTGTGGTGCACATCGCCGGATTCCCTTGTGACATGGATGAAATTATGCAAATTGCAAAGAAATACAATTTGAAAGTGATAGAGGATGCGTGTCATGGGCCACTCTCGGAGTATAAAGGTGAAAAACTTGGCACCATTGGTGATGTGGGGTGTTTTAGTTTTTTCTCAAACAAAAATATCAGTACCGGCGAAGGTGGGATGATAATTACAAACAACGATGAATACGCTAAACGAATACGCCTTTTACGTTCTCATGGGATGACGACTATGTCATATCAACGTGCCACAGGTCACGCCACATCTTACGATGTTGTCGATTTGGGGTATAATTTTAGAATGGACGATATTCGGGCATCAATTGGAATTATTCAACTGAAAAAACTAAGAAAAGATTTAGAGAAACGTGTGGGAGTCCGCCGTTATTATCTTGAAAAACTTTTAAACATTAAACAGATTATCATTCCTTTTGCAGAGAACACAGAATTTGTATCCAATTACATAATGCCAATTGTTCTAAAAGATTCAACAATTGAGAAAAGAGATGCTTTCCGTAGTTTTTTACATGAAAACGGAATTCAAACCAGTAATCATTATCCACCGATCCACCGATTCTCAACTTATAAAGCCTATTATGCACAACTGCCGATTACTGAATATGTATGTGATAATGAGGTTACGCTACCTATGTTTGCTGATTTAAGTAAGGAAGAAATTGATTATATAGTGGAAACAATAGAGCAGTTTTTTGTTGGCTGATTTTATCTTTTTTCAGACATAATAAAATAAAATTCAGCTCTTAATATTTTGAAATAAATTAATACTTGATGGACGATAAAGAAGTAATTATAGTGGGTGGTTTTCACGAAATAATTGAATTATGTGAGAATCTCGGTAAAAAAATTATTGGTATAATTGACAACTTGCTGCAAAATAGCTATTTAGGTTATCCGATTCTTGGTAAAGATGTTGATGCGGATGCTTTGTTTTCAATTTACAAGAATGTTCCGCTTATTATTACTCCAGATAATCCGCATGTTAGAGAAAAACTTTATCGATATTATTCTGAAAAAGGATTTCGTTTTACTTCACTAATTAGCAATAGAGCAATCGTTTCCAAATCAGCTCGAATCGGGGTGGGAGCAATTATTCAAGACGGCGTTAATCTGTCTGCATTTGCAGAAATAGGTGATTTTGTGAAACTAAACAGCTGTTCTAATTTGATGCACGATGTAGTTGTTGAAAGTTTTTCAACCATTGCTCCCGGTGCTGTGGTACTAGGAAGAGTGCAAATAGGCACGAAATCTTATATTGGAGCCAATGCTACAATTTTACCAAATTTGACAATTGCAGATGGAACAACAGTTGGAGCAGGAGCCGTAGTTGCAAAAAATACGGAGTCGAACTCAACTGTAGTTGGAGTTCCGGCCAAAAAAATATAAACCATGTATCAAGAGTTGAAAATAGAACAAACCGCAAGTATCGCCGATGCACTAAAACAGATGGATATTGTTCGAAGAAAGCTTCTAATGGTCTTTGATGATTCGAAATTTATTGCCCTTTTAAGTATTGGAGATATTCAAAGAGCAATTATCAATAATTTTGATTTAAAAACCGATATAAAATCAATTTTGCGAAACGATTATATTTATGCTAATGTCAGCGAGAGCGAAGAAAGCATAAAACAAAAAATGTTATCAATACGTGCTGAATTTATGCCCGTATTAGATGATGAAGATCAGTTAGTCAAAGTCTATTTCTGGGAAGATTTATTTGGTGTTCGTCAGCAACCGCCTAAGAATCAATTTGATGTTCCGGTTGTTATTATGGCCGGTGGTCTGGGAACCAGATTGAAACCTTTGACCAATGTTTTACCAAAACCATTGATACCCATTGGAGATAAAACGATTATTGAAAATATCTTTGAGCGTTTTGCACAACACGGCTCAACAAACTTTTATATTTCAGTCAATTATAAAGCTGAACTTATAGAATATTACCTGAAAGAGCAGAAACTTCCCTATCAGCTCCATTTTTTTAAAGAAGGCAAACCAATGGGAACTGCGGGGAGCTTATCACTTCTGAAAAACAAGATTAAAGAAACTTTTTTTGTGAGTAATTGTGACATTGTAATTGAAGAAGATTATTCTGAAATTTTAGAATACCATCGGGAAAATAAGAATGAAATTACAATAGTTGCCGCATTGAAATCGATTAGTATTCCTTATGGAACAATCCTTTCTGGAAAAGAGGGTGAATTATTGGAGCTTGTGGAGAAGCCGGAAATTAATTTCAAGATAAATAGTGGAATGTACATTTTGGAGCCACAAGTTATTAACGAAATTCCAGAAGATATCTTTTTTCATATTACTCAGCTAATTGAAAAAATAAAAGGACGTGGAGGAAAAGTAGGAGTATTTCCTGTAAGCGAAAAATCTTGGAAAGACATCGGGGAATGGAATGAATATTTGAGTGTTATTAATGAAAAAAGAAATTAAAATACTCCTTGTTGGTGATGCATATAGCGTTCATTTACTCAAGTTTGTTGGGAACCTGAAAAAACTAAATCCAAATCTGAAGATTGATATTTTCAACATTTCCAAGTCCAACAAAAATGAGCCTGAGAAAATTGCTATTTTTAATCGAGTGATTCAACCTCGAAAGTATTTTCCGAATTGGATTTATAAAATTTCCTTTCTATTGCCTTTCTTCTCTCGTTTTTTAGACCTTGGTTTGTCTTTTGCAAGTAGCTTCTGCCATTCAAAATATGACATTATTAACATCCATTTCGTGTCAGTAGAATCTTTTTTCTTGATGCCTCAATACAAACGAAAAGCAAAAACTATCATGTCTTCTCCTTGGGGTAGTGATATCTATCGGAACAAAGGATTGTACAAGTTCATGGTAAAGAAAATTATGGATTGGTCGGATTGGATATCAGCGCCGAAGATCCAATTTAGGGAAGATATCAAGAAAATATTTCAAGTTGCGGAAAGTAAATTCGTTGATTTGGGATTTGGAGCAGATATGATTGATGTAATTAGACAAAACGAGTGGCTAAGTCGTGATGAAGCAAAAGCAAAAATAGGTTTAATAGATAACTATTTGATTACTTGCGGATATAATGGTCTAAAGCCGCAGCGACATGCAAAAATTATCAATGCTTTGGCTGAAGTAAGAGAGTCTTTACCGGAAAACTTACATTTACTTTTACCAATGACCTATGGAGCGTCGAAAAATTACATTGAAGAAATTAGGAATTTATTGAAAAAGCACCACTTCGATTATACAATTTATGACCAATATCTTCCTGATGATAAGTTACTTTATATCCGAAAAGCATCAGATATGTTCATTCATGCGCAGCCTACAGATGCTTTTTCGGCAAGTATGCAGGAGTATTTGCTTTGTGAAACTATCGTTGTGAACGGGCATTGGACACGATATCCTGACTTGGAAAAATTTGGAATTCCTTATTACCTTTACCATTCTTTTGATGAATTGCCTGCGTGTATTCTGAAAGCATACCGTCAGGAAGAGAATATTCACATTAGCAACGAGCTGAAAGAATTTATTCGCAAAAAAGGGTGGCAGCACTTGGCGAAAGAGTGGAGTAAAGTCTATGAAGAGTTTGCTCGTTAGTTAATGGTCGTAAGTATTGAAGTTATTCTATTCTGAGTCTGCTTTTCCAATTCTTTTCTTCAACACCATTAATCCTTCTTTAAACTTTGTCGGATAGAAAATTCTGACAGCAGCAATATAAATTGCTGAGAATGTAATGCCCATTATCATTAATTGGAGCAGGTAGCTTGAAATTAAGAACTGAAGTGGATAAATCATCGAAGCACATATACTTACCATAATCAGTACGGGCAATACATCAAGGATTTGATGGCGCAAGTAGTGCGCTACAGAGCGTTTCACCAAAAACATGGATACTCCAAAAGAAATAAAATTTGAAACTGCCAACCCAATCAGTAATGCATTTATTCCAAATTTAAAACAGATAAAAATAGATAATACTATCAGAGTCTTTTTGAAAATTTCTAAATTCAACACGTTTTTGCTTTCGCCGCGTGCATTTAGTAGATTGACATTGATAAGATAGACAGGATTAAGCAAGTGCGCAAAAACTAATATTTGAAAAAGTATAACCGAAGGAAGCCATTTTTCAGAAATTAAGGTAACAATTAACGGTTCGGCAGCAATTATTAAAAAAGCAACAGCAGGAAATGAAATCATTATAACTGAAGTGGTTAGCTTTCTATACATTTGTTTTAGCCTTTCAGTATTGTCCTGAATTTTACTAAAAATTGGAAACGTGCTTGAAGAAAGTATGCCCTGAGTTGCTGCGTTAACAGTTTCTGAGTATTTATTTGCTTGTGTAAAATAACCAACTTGCCGAATTGGATAAAACCTACCGATTAAAACGACGTATATGTTGGCAAAAATGACGTTAAGTGTAGTTTGTCCAAGCAGGGCAATTGAAAATTTCCACAAACTTTTTATCGTACTAAATGTAAAAACAAGTTGGGGTTTCCACCTGGAAAAAAAAGGAGTGATTATTGTCCTAAAAAAATGGAAGAAAAGTTGTTGAATAACCAGAGCCCAAACGCCAAATCCCTTAAATGCTGCAAATATTGCTAAAACACCACTAAGTAGGACGCTTGAAATATTTATTAACGCCAATGCTCTGTAATTCAGTTCTTTTGTGAGTTTTGCGAATTGGATAATATAGAAAGAGTAGAGAATTACAGAAGCGAAAAGAACACGTGCGGGTGTAACTATGTGAGGCAGAGAAAAGAACGAAACGATAGCCGGAGATGTCCAAAACAGTAACAAATAAAGGACAATGGAGAGTGCTAAGTTAAAGAAAAATATCGTGCTGAAATCTTTGTTTACAGCATCTTGTTTGCGGATAAGCCCTTGCCCAAAACCGCCATCAGTAAGTATAGTGCCGAGCCCGATAAAAATAAATAATACACCAATCTCGCCAAACATTTCGGGAGAAAGCAGCCGTGCCAAAATGATCCCAATAATCAGCTGCACGGCTTGAAGTCCAAACACATTGACAGAATTCCATGTCAATGCGCTTATCATACTCTTTTTCAGGTAATCACCCACTAATTATTATTTTTGTAAATATAGTCTTTGAAGGATTTAAGTAATGTCAGATTGTTTTTTACTTTATCGTCAACTCCTTAATTAACCGTTCTGCGCCGCCTACCTTTTCCATCACAAACAGCACGTAGCGGATGTCCACGTTGATGCACCGTTGCAGGTTTGGCTCAAAGATGATATCGCCGCTCATCGCTTCCCAGTTACCGTCGAATGCCAAGCCGATAACTTCGCCTTTGGCATTGAATACGGGGCTGCCGGAATTTCCGCCCGTGATGTCGTTGTTGGTAATGAAGGTAACGTGCATGTTCTCTGTTTTCTTGTCTGCATAACGCCCGAAATCCTTTTTCAAAATGGCGTCTTTCAGCGCTTCGGGAACTACGAACTCCGGATTATCGGCGTCTTCTTTCTCTAAAACCCCTTTCGTGGTGGTATGAAAATCGTAATTCGCACCGTCAAACGGCTTGTAGCCCAGCACTTGTCCATAAGTCAATCGCATCGTGAAATTGGCGTCGGGATAGAGCGGTTTGTTGTTCTCCTTAGCCCATTCTTTTAGCCCGGCAGTATATAACCTTTTGTTTTCTGCAATGTTATCCAGCGCCTTGTTGTACTCGTCGGTGCGCAATTCGCTCATCTTTTTTTGAACATCCTTGTTAAACAAGATAGCAGGGTCGTTTGCGAAGTTGAAGTTTGATTTCTTAAGCGCCTTTCTCAACTTTTTTGGGGTTGTGAATATGGATTTTGAGAACACATTTTCAGTAAATTTTGC
>JAAYSS010000128.1 GCA_012518275.1 Bacteroidales bacterium | reverse complement strand
TTGATTCCGGCCGAGAGATAATCCAAGCGGTCAGTCAGGTGAAGCGACTGTGGATAAGTCATCGATTCGCAAAGCTTTTCGATGCCGCGGTGGATGTATCCGCTGTTTACATCGATTTTCTTTACGATTTCCCCGTCCAAAGCCGTGCGAAAATGCATCACGCCGTGCGTAGAAGGGTGTTGTGGACCTATATTAATAATGTAATCGTTTTCGTCAAAAATATTGGCAACACTTTCTACCAGATTCCCATTTTCATCTTCCATGATACGGGGAGCCAAGTCGGTAATTTCTTTGTTGGCAATGGTAATCGGGTTGAGTTTCGGGTCGTCATCGTAGTCTTTGCGGAGCGGAAATCCGTTCCAATCTCCGTCAAGCAAGAATCGGCGCATATCCGGATTGTTGATAAAACGTATGCCAAACATCGCATAAACCTCGCGCTCGTTGAGATGAGCTGCTTCGTAAAGGTCTGTGATGGAGTATAGCAGGGGATTTTCGCGGTCTTCGGTAGTCGTAATCACTACTATTTCCTTGCTCATATCCTTGGAAGATGAAAGCAAGTAAATCACGCCCAGCCTGTCTTCCCAATCCATCCCGATTAAGCTCACGAGATAATCAAAAGGCAACTCATTGTGTCCATGAAGCGCTTTAATTAAAGGATGTAACTTTTTCGGTTCAACAGTAACGGTGAGTTTTTGTTTCTCTTCAATTACTGCATCAGGAACGATATTTAGAATAAAATCTTTCATTTGGAAAATCATTTGAATTCATTCTTAACTTCAATAGCTTCGCCTGTCTTCGGATCAATCAGAGTTGCCTCATTGTATGGGCGTACTATCCGCTTATTACCAAAAAATTTCTCCACTTTTACCTTGCGTTGCAATTGCAGTAATCCGTAAAATAGCGATTCGGGACGTGGCGGACAACCCGGGATATACACATCAACCGGAATAATCTTATCGGCTCCGTTTATTACGTGATATGAATTGACAAATGGACCACCCGAAATAGCACAAGCACCCATTGCCACCACGTATTTCGGTTCAGCCATTTGATCGTACACGCGGCGCAAAAGCGGTCCCATTTTGTGGACAATAGTTCCTGCAACCACCATCAAATCGGCTTGGCGCGGACTGTTGCGCACTACTTCCATCCCGAAGCGGGCAAGGTCGTAATGAGCGGCGGCGGCGGCCATAAACTCAATTCCACAGCAACTCGTGGCAAAAGCCAGGGGCCAAAGCGAGTTGGCACGTCCCCAGTTTATCATTTGGTCTAATTTGCCGACGACCACGTTCGTTCCGCTTGCATTCAGCTCATCAATATAAGCTTGCAGTGTTTCGTTATCCTTGAAATCTTCGCTCGGAAACGCTTTGATTTTAACTTTATTTACGTCCATTTCAAAACTCCTTTCCTCCAAGCATAGGCAAGACCCAAGCTGAGAACAACTATGAAGATAAGGATACTTATCAATCCGGACATCCCCATTTGACGCACTACGGTTGACCACGGGAACAAGAATATCGTTTCCACGTCAAACATCAGAAACAAGATGGCATATAAGTAATATCCCACGCGAAACTGCATCCACGATGTGCCGTGGGTAGGGAGCCCGCATTCATACGGTTCGCCTTTTTGGAAGTTGAATGATTTTGGGGAGAGAAGCAAGGCGGCGCCCAGACCGAGCACAACCAAGGTTAATCCCGCAAGAAGGACCACTACAAAGAGTGATGTGTTATCCATAGAAATATAGTTAAATGTTTAAAATGAATAAAAAGCTTCTCACACGATAATCTGCCATTCGGTCAGTGTTTGTTTTAGAACGGCAGGTATTTTAATCTTTTCAATAAAAACTCATTTTCTGAAAAGCTGTGCAAAGATATGGAATTATTTCCGTATAAACTATCATTTTTTGTCAATAAAAGTAAATTTTGCAAAGTGGAGATTACAAAATGAGCTGTTTTTGATTCTATTATCTTGATTTCAAGATGAAAAAAAGATTTGGAATGTCAATGATAAATGACTTCAATTGTAGAATTTGTGAAAATTAGCCACTTGAAATCTAAAAAATAAGTATATTTGCACAAGATTTTATCTGTTGGACTTTTCAAGTCAATCAAAATACGCCGTTTTTGCCTTACATTATGGAATATACTACCATTATTAAGCCCAAGAATAAGCTTTGGGAAGTTGATTTTAAAGAAATTTGGCAGTACCGCGACCTGCTTACCATGTTTGTAAAACGCGATATTGTAACACAGTATAAACAAACCATTCTTGGTCCTACGTGGTATTTAATTCAGCCTGCACTCACTACCATTATGTATATGGTGGTGTTTGGTGGAATTGCCGGCATAAGCACCGACGGGCTTCCGCAACCGCTCTTTTATCTCTCAGGTATCGTGCTTTGGCAGTATTTTTCCGACTGTCTCAATAAAACCTCTTCTACTTTTACAGCCAATCAACATATCTTTGGGAAAGTGTATTTCCCTCGTCTCATAGCCCCGATTTCGACCGTGATATCTAACTTGTTGCGGATGGGGATTCAGTTCTTGCTCTTTATTTCGATTTAT
>JAAYSS010000017.1 GCA_012518275.1 Bacteroidales bacterium | reverse complement strand
TAAGATGTTTTTTGCCGATGCTCCTGCTCGAAAGGTCTTACCGGAGGGAGGAGTGGGTGGTGTTATGCTGTTATTGTCATCATTTGCTGTATTTATTGTACCGCATGCTAAAACGGCAAAAAGCATAAAAAGAATTAATATAATACTTGTCTTTTTCATTTATCAATCCTCCTGTTTTTTCAAATTCACTTGTTTAATTTATACAATAATTTGTAAACACTTTAACAATATTCAAAATCTTATTTTATCCAACTCCCGTTACATCTAAATTAAGAATCGGGAGTTGGATAAAACTATTTTTAATTAAGGAATCCATTTTAATGCATGGAAGTCATTTAGAATGTAATAACCAAGTTCCCCTTCAAAGTAGAATGAAGAATCAGAGTTATCTGTAAAACGTACACGTGAGCCGTTTTTTAAGATGGAGAACTCTTTTTTCATCAACAAATTGTCAATAAGAGCCTTGGTTCTGCTTGCTTCTCCATATTCGCCTTCGCCATCGTACAGAGGATAATTATAGAAAAGGAAAGGTTTCACATTTCCTTTATAATCAATTTTGAAATCAAAGTTAATAAGCCCCTTGCGCTGAACTTTATCATCTGTATAATAAGTAGCCAAGTGCATTACATGGAAGTTAAAACGTTCGACACCAAAATACATCATCATTTTGTGTAAACTCTTGTTGTCGGACGCTAACTCTGCTTGAGCAGCCGACCAAGTATTTTTAAACCCTTCGGATTGATATGTAGCATCCGGGTCTATTGTCAAAGCATTAAAATAACGAATGTTTTCATTATCAAAAAAGCATGTATGAAGCTTGGGTGAAGATTGCATACCTGTCTCTTTTAGGAATACGGCATATGGGTCTCTTCCAGAAGAGGGCAGAGTTGTTATAGAGCCAAAAACCAAATCTCCCGCTATAGCGCCTTGTCCAAACAGCCCGCCCTGATATTCATTGGGTCTGGTTGGGGAGGCAATATCTCCTCCTACCCAGTCAAACTTGAATTCATTTTCTTCAAAATAGCTATAAATAACATCTAACAAATAGTCAGTTCTATAACGTGTATTTCTTAATCCTCTCGAGTTCTCAAATTTCCCAACACCCTCACTATCAGGATTAAAATCATACCTGTATTGTACTACTCCATTATCGATACTCATATTTCTCATAACAGTTGCACTTGTGGATGCACTCTGATCGGAAGAAAAGGCTATGGCAATATCTACTGTACCGGAAGGTAAAGCAGGATTTGCCCTAAAATGAATGATTATTGCATAAAACTGTCTGGGAGTAGTCCCTCCTGCCTGGGCATCCGCATAAATGCTATTGTTCGCATCTACAAGTCCCTGACGAAGCACTTCGGGTAGATACGGGTTGAATTGATCGATGTAGATAGTCTGATAAGAAATACCATTGACAGATTCTCCTCCATTCAACACATCCCACAAAGGAGTATCGGGTATTGGCAATGGTTCAGGCTCTTTTTCCTTTAAATATATGGGAATTGCAATTCGAGCTCTTTCGGGGTCAATTTGTACTCCAGTTTCTTCAAGCAATTCTAATACAACTATTGCATGACTATCCGACTCATCAGGGAAAGGCAATATCTCAATATCAACACTTCCCGATTTTTGTCTTCCGGGAATTTTGTAATTTCCCTCAGTTAGTAACCTGTAATGTACACCCTCAAGAGCTGTTGTTTCTGATTCTACTACACGATATTGAAATGTTTTACCTACAGGATAGTTTGCTCCCCTAAGAACCACCCGATAATTTTGAATTCCGCTACCCGGTACAACTTCACTTAAAAGGGGGTAATCTTTACCTGGGGCATTCTCGGTACTAGAACTAATATCAAATCCTAAAGTTCTAATAACCTCAATTTTTTGAATATCTTCTTTACATCCTACTATGAAAAATAAAAAGAGTAAGAAGAATATAATTTTTTTTATTTCTAAGATTGTTTTCATTTTGTTTTCCGTTATTATCACATTTAAAATTAACATACTGATACTACCAGTTGATAGTTTGAGTTAAAGTATATCCTAATTCTTGATATTCTGTTATTTGTCTTTCTCCAATCGGAGCCATGTACACCTCATCTCCAAATGGTTGTCGATTCGTTGCAGACTGAATAACAAAAAATCCTACCATCTGGCTTGCATTACTACCGTTATAGGTTATGGTTGTTCCGTCCTGCTTCTGCACACTTAATACATTCACATTACCTTTGGTTAGAAGTTCAGGTAGTTCGGACGAAATATTAACCCATGGACCGAGAAAATAATCCGGTTTACGATCAAAGTTCATGTATTCCATTTTTTTCCAACGTCTCAGGTCATGAATACGCTTAGGATATTCAAGGAAAAACTCTACACGACGTTCTCGACGTATTTCCCACATCAATGGACTAACATCAGCGTCACGTTCAGGATCGTTTGGCAACGAGGAGAGCTGCAATGGAGCTGTTTTTTTAACACCTTTCTCAATAGCTTCCGAAGCCAAAGGTCTATTACGAATTGCATTAATAGATTTATTTAAGTCATCTTGAGTAACCGGGGAGCCACCGTGAGCCTCCGCTAAAACAGCTTTCGCCTCAATCCAATTTAAAACCACTTCTGCAAGACGAATAATGGGAGCATCAGTCGTATTAAAAGCTAGTGTGTACTTTATAGGTGGACTTGGTTTATCAGATCCTACATAATTATATATATCCCTCGGTGCATTCTTATATATATAGAACGAAGAAACAGAAGCTCTATTTGGTATATCCATAATTGTTGCTTCAAAGCGAGAATCACGGCTTATTACTAAATCCTTAATAGAAAAGCTTGAAGCATTGGCAATTGTAGAGTTTTGCCATGGTTTGCCATCCACACAAAGATATGATTTTATAAAATCTAAATTTGCTCCCCTTCTTTGCCCTTGTGAGCCATTTTGTCGTGCCAAGATTGAATGCATTACTTCAAGCGTTTCATCATAAGTTCGCCACAGCAAAACTTCTTCGTTGTTATCTAAACTCTCAGAAGCAAAAATACTTTTGTAGTCGCTTGAAAATTTGTACTGTCCACTATTCATTACAATTTCAGCTGCTTCTTGGGCAAATGTCAAGTACTTTTTACTTCGCATTTCATCAATACTGTGATAGTGTAAAAAAGTTCCTTCGAACAACATATGACGGGATATAAAAGCTGCAGTTATATATCTATTTAACATCTGCTTCCCATCATTAACGCGTATATTATCAAGCACATACTTAAAGTCTTCGTAAACTTGATCCATAACAACTCCCCTGTCATCACGATCTTTATACATATAGTCAAAGTCGTTATCTTCGACAACCCTGTCAAAGTATGGGACATCACCAAAAACAGAAACCAACCTGGAGTACTCAAGGCCCCTAAAAAACTTAGCTACAGCCATCCAATGTTTGAATGCTTCGTCAGATAAATTTGGTTTGGCTAAATTTTCAAGCCGTTCAATAAAGATATTTGCTCTTCTAATCCAATGAAAATTCCATGTCGGTCCTTCATATTGACGAAGATAAGAAGCCCCGGCTCCTCCAGATGCGGACGCCCTACTTGTTGGCACTATATCTTCAAAATTTACTTGTATTCCATCTTCCGTTATATTATCAGATAAATCCATTAAAGGGCATGGAACATAATTTAAGGATGTTCCGGTATTATATCCAATAAAGAAGTTTTCATAAAACCCATTTGCATATAAACGAATATCCGTTTCATTTCGCCAAAAATTATCATCAACAATAGTAGTTAATGGCGGACGTTCCAAAACTCCATTATCACATGAATAAGATAACAGTAATGGAACCAATAAGAATATAAAATAAATTGTTTTTTTCATAATATATTATAAATTTAATTGTAAACCAATAGACGCACTTTTGAAAAGTGGAGGTTTTACTCCTAATGCATAATTACTTACAAAACCAGAACCAAGGACACTTGGAATCTCCTCCGGATCAACGGGTAATCTTCCAAGATTATCCAAAGTAAAAAAGTTCTCTAAAGAGCTATAGACTCTGAATGAATTTAACCCTATTTTTTTCAACAACTTAGATGGGATTGAATATCCTAATGTTACGTTCTTTAATCTTAGATAAGACATATCCAACAAGTATCTAGTTTGTACCTGCATATTGTTTATTGTTGAAGATTCACCATTATGAGCAGCAGCAGGATAAAAAGCATTAGGATTGTCTTCGGTCCAATAATCATCTGCTATTGCTGCAGGAACGGCTCCTTCTGACGGGCTAAAACCAGGAACTGTTAATCTCCCCTCCCTCCGAAGTTGCCGACTTCCTACACCTTGTAAAAAAACAGAGAAATCAATACTTTTGTAATCAAGCCCGACTCTAAGCCCATACAAATAACGGGGAGTTGAATTACCTATTATTTTTAGGTCGCCATGATCATCAATTAATCGGTTACCAGGGCTTATTTCTCCATCTCCATCAAGATCTACAAATTTCACATCACCGGGACCAAAGAAAAAATTAGTACCTCTTTGTAAACCAGCTTGATATACTGGTTTTTCTCCATTTGGTCCATTTTTTAACCAATAAGTTCTCCTCCCTGCATATAGCGCACTTTCATCCTCTGTAAGTGTAATAAGTTGAGGCTGTCCTTCATCATCTAAAACGAAATCATCATATTGGAATAAGCGGTCAGTTTCATACCCCCAAATTTCTCCGTAGGTTTTCCCTACATACCAACTGTCTATACTTTTAGTTGTTCCATATTTTGTAATAACTGTTTTAGCATCAGACAAACTTCCTCTTAAATTGAGCCTTAACCCGTTTTGGAAACGATGATTAAAGTCAAGTTCAAGTTCCCAGCCTCTTGTTCTTAGTGACCCAAAGTTTCCCAATGGGGCAGCGGCTCCGTATGTTGTTGACACACCAGGGCTTGGAACTATCATATTTTCTGTATCTCTTTGATACCAATCAAAAGAAATGCCTAAACGATTTGCCCAAAAACGCAAATCTGCACCAAAATTTAACGTAGTGATATCTTGCCATGTAACATTAGCTGATACTGGCGAAGGAGTACCCACTCTAACTGCCTTCTGCCCATCAGCTCCTATCCATAAACTCTCGCTTATACTCATGGTAGGCAAATATAAACTGGACGGAACCGTTTGATCACCTATTGTTCCCCATGACATCCTTAATTTAAGGAAATTCATAACCGGAAGAGCCCATTGCATAAAATCCTCATGTGACACAATCCATCCAGCAGAAAATGAGGGGAACCAACGCCATTTTAATTTTCCAGGAAATTTGGATGAACCGTCATATCTTATGTTTGCTTCTAACAAATATTTATCATTTAAAGTATAATTCACCCGAGAAAAGTAACCTAGCTGGGATTGCCACGAAGCACCTCCTCCAGCAGTTTGAAGTCCGACTGCAAAGTTAAATTGGGGATTTACAACATCGATAAGCTCATCTACTCTCGACCATTGGGAAGAACTATCATAAGTAACACTATTTAAACCTAATAAGAATTTAAAGACATGTAAGTCGTCAAAAGTAAAATCGTAAGTAGTATATGTATTTATGGTGTGCCTATATGAATTTGAATGACTCCGTCTCATATAGTTAGGATCTCCTGAAGGTAAGCGATAAGTGATTAATGGCAAATCATATGCTCTCATTGCGTCCGGGTCTGAGCTTTCAACCACCTCACCATCTTTGTTTACATACACCTCATTACCGTCATCATCAAATCGCAAATCTCCGGCAACTACATTAATATCCCTTGCAGTATATTTTGTTCCAGGTTGCGTGTGTATGTTTTCTCGGTTAGTATAGTCATAATCAAATTCAAGTTTCCAATTTGGATTAAAAACTAATGTACCACCGATATTAACATTCATAAAGTTTGTTTTTCGACTTCCCGTATTAGCCTGCATAGTCTCATACCATGGACCTCGAACGGGTTCTCCTGTTTCATAATTACCATGTGGAAAAAGCATATTCCATCGGTAAATCCAATACCAAACGTCTGTTCCACTTGTGTTGCTAGTCGTAAAAGGATATAACTTGTCTGACACAGTAAACATAGCCCCAGCTCTAGCGGTAAAGAATTTATTAACCTTGCTATTTATGCGTAGTGAGAAATTACGACGCTTATACTTGTCAACTTTCGCAGGCTTCATCATTCCACTTTGATCCAATGTGCCTATACCTATATTATAGAATGTTTTGCCGCTTGTGCCACTAACTGATAAATTATGTTGCTGAGTCGGCGCCCATTCTTTTAGCAAATAATCTGCCGGATCATATAACCTTACTCCAAACTTCCTCCCCGTAGCCGGATCTACATACCAGTCCCTGCCATACACCATTGGATCATCAACGCCTAACTTTCCTCCATACTTCTGCTCCCATTCAAGAATTCTTTCATAACTCTCTTGGTTTTGAGCGAAACGTAAGGTTATTAAATCACGCCCATTACGCAACCAAGCATCAAGATTGTATCTAATACCGTTGCTTCCTGCCATTTCAATCTTTTTCCATGGATTTTGGAAAGAAAAGTTATTTGAATACTTAACTTCAATTTTATCTTTGCCCTTTCCTTTCTTAGTTGTAATTAAAATTACACCAAAAGCAGCCTTTGCACCATAAATAGATACAGCAGCGGCATCTTTTAGTACTGAAATAGACTCCACGTCATCAGGATTAATAAATTGAAGACTAGGAACTTCAACATTATCCAACAATATTAAAGGTGAAGTGCTTCCCTGGAAAGAACCTATCTGTCCCCTTATTTTTATAATTGGATCAACACCTACTTCTCCACTTGGCACACTAATACTCAATCCCGGAGATGCACCTTGAATTGCTCGTCCAATATCTGAAACTGGTCTGCTTTGTAAGTTCTCTTCAGTATTTATTGTTGAAACTGCACCTGTTAAATGACTTTTCTTTTGTGTCCCATATCCAATAACGACAACTTCGTCTAATGTCTTCCTATCCTCCTTTAAAACAATCTGAAAATTTGTTTCACCTGTTGTATTAATGTCTTGAGATAAGAACCCGATATAGGAGATTCTAATAATTGAATTATCACTCACGGTCAAATTAAAAAGACCTTCAGAATCAGTTATGGTCCCGTTGGTACTCTCTCGCCCCAATTCGACTACTTTAGCACCAATTATTGACGACCCTTCTTCATCTAAAACACGACCTGTAATTCGCTTGTCTTGTACTTTCAAGTTCGTGTCATAGAATTCTAATACTACTCCTCTTTCTTTACTTGTTCCTAAATTCGCATTTGCCCCGAAAGAATTAAATACTATTGAACAACTCATAAGTAAGAGAAACAAAAGACTTGAATTTTTTTTCATGGTTTCATCATATTTAAGATTTTAATATTTACACACACGGCTTTCGAACAAAACTCAACAGCTATCAAACTATCCGTATAACAAAACACAAGACACTGTATTATAGAATAAAATTATAGCATGGAGATTTGTGTGCCTTTTTTATGTAATAGTTATTTGATTTTTTTCAAAGTCAAAACATATAATTTTAATTTTTAAGCAAAAGAACTAAATAGTTAGCTGCATCATCTGTAAAAGAAACATTTAACATTCCGTTTTTAACTACATTATTAAGCAATGTAGTAGCTGTAGTTTTTTCAATAATCTCAACAGAAAAATCATCCATTTCTGTCGGTAATAAAATTTCAGCATTTTCCTGCCTGTCAAACGAATGAATGTAAACTAAGTAATTGTCACCATCCTTATACCAATATACTTTGTTTTTTTGCGCACTTGGATCAAAATAACTGAAATAATAGTTTACTTCATACGTGCCTCGAGGTAATAATCGATCAGGAAAAGCGTCCCCTTCAATGGCTCGAACATAAAATTTGTTTTTTTGCGATGGGCTAAAACGTAAAGCTTGATTGCAATATAAATTTCCTTTAGGAATATATTTTACTCTCTCTTCTTTTTTTGTAATACCTGTTACTAAGGATAATCCAGAGGCAAATCCCAAAAGATAGTCTCCTTTAGAATTTCTAAGATAAGAAATGATTCTGTCTGGTAAGTTATTAATATCTTGCACACTTGACTCATCACGATAAAATTGAATTCCCGAGTTATTTTTGTAATCAGAAGTATTTACTTCTTTCCGAAAATCCGTGAATGCTCCTGCAAATTGAATTGGTTTGGTCTTTGGAATAATAGTAAAAGAATTAAATCCTCTTACCGGTACAAGAGTTCGTGCTTGATTTGCCCCATAATGTGTAAAATTAAGAGGATATTTAACATTCAAAACAGTATTTACTGCAGTGCCCAGGCCAGTAAAACAAAACGCTTGATCAATCTCAAACATCTCCCATCCTTTATTGACGTGTTTCACATCAGGGAACCATTGTGTTACCTTCGTAGGATTAATTACCTTTATCGTTTCAGAGACAATAAAAACATTACAATATATTATCGTATTAGAACTTGTGATTTCCTTTCCGTCTGCAAGATATCTCCTGTTGACTACTTTTTGAAAAGGTCTATAATTAAATCTAGGTTTGGAGGATATTTGGTTGACAGTTTTTGTGTGAATTGCTCCAGAGACATGCATCATGGATGTAATCTTATCATTGTCTTGTGGTACTTTCCAAGTACGAATATCCTTGCCTTCTGGCGAACCAATAATAATTTTTGGTAAAAAATAAAGTGAACTTCCTTCCACCTTACCAAGTGTAAATTCTCTCCCCAAATTATCTTTCCAAATACTACCAACATCTTCTTGTGTCTTATCATGTGTTGCAATTATTCTACATACTTCATAGCCATGTTGCTGTCCCAAATACCAATACTCAGGCATCCACACAGGTCCTGTACTATCATACGTATCATGAACAAATGGAGTTGATAAAATCTGTTCATCTGAAAGTGAGTTAACGCCCATATATGCCTTAGTCGGTGTAATCTGTCCCCCATTAACATCGTATATGTATTTGATTATAATATCATCTTTAGAATTATAAGCTGTACGTACATAAAAGCCGTCCCGATTTAGAACAACTTTGTTTTTGAACTTTATTGAACCCACTTGGACCAAACATTTTGCAGACGCACTGCCTGCTGTTGCAATAACTTCTGCTGAACCCACACCTACTGCTGTTACAACACCTTGTGAAACAGTACAAACTTTTTCATCTGAAGATGCCCATTTAATTGTTTGACTCTCTGTTATGTTCTCAGGGTATAAATTTGCTACTAAGGTAAATTCATCTCCCACACTTAGTTTTATATCATTTTCATTTAAAATGATATTAGAAACATTTACCTGCGAAGGAGAACAACATAGAGATAATACAATAAGAACCTTCAAGTAAGCTATTAATTTTAATGTTTTCATAAATTTACCTTTTCCCTTTTTAGATTATCATTTACTTAGAAAAAGAGATACAAAATCATCTTGACATTTTTGTATAAATCTCATTTTTCTTAGATGCCAACCATTTATTTAATAAAACTATCTGCATCTAACTAACTTAAAAATAGAACAATTCTCAGCCAGTTAATAATTTACAAATTAAATTTTTTGTTACACCAAAACATAGATAGTTTGCGAAAATCAAGTGACAGTTTACGCGCAATAAAACGTTAATATGACAAAAAACATCTACGTGAGTTTTTTTATCGCCTTTTTAGAATTTTCGGCTCCAAACACAGAGTTTCCAACCACTATACATTTGCGACATTCACTCACTATCTACTTAAATCAAATACTTAGTCGCTCCTTAAAAACATCATAATTATCTAATATATATAAGTTGTCATCAACAATACTTACTCTTATTTAATTGAATGTTAGACAAATAATAAGATCTTAAGGAGCGACTATATAGCCATACAACAAAAGGTACAAAATCAAAAAAATCGAATGAAAGTATTCTTTGAAAAGCTCCTTACAGCACATATACTCTAAATACACTAACTCGAGTACAAGATTCTTGCTCGCCTGTAGTTTTTCGTTTACACAATTTTTATGGACAGTGCCAAGAAAACACCATAACACAATATGATGTTTTGTTTATAGAAAGTCTACCAGACAATAACTTTCTCAGTTCCGTTACTTGTATGGACAACATACACACCCGTATCAATAGGAATTTGTAGGAACAAGGTACGTGACGTTTCTACACTGTACACCAAAGCTCCTGATAGGTTATACACATCTACCGATAGTTCGGACAAGTTACGACTTGCTCCTACAGAGATGTAGATATAAATCTCTCCCTTGCCACCACGTACAGTGACACCTTGCTCCGTAAGGTTGTTCTCCAAACCTGTGAAAGTATCTTCTTTTATATTCGGTGCGAAGTCTTTCCACTGCGCGGCTTCCTGATAGTCAAGTTTGCTGCCATCAGGTACATATAATGTACAGGCATTATCGTCTGTACCTTTCGGTATACGACGGAACACGTTATTTCCTAACGTAACCGTAGCGGGGTCTACTATCTGTGAATTAATGGCGGTTAATTTCTGGCAATTATTGAAAGCCCCAAGTTCAATGGTTTCTACCGAATTGGGTATGTTTATAACAGTTAGTGCCCTACAAGCATTGAATGCATACTCTTCAATGGTTTCTACCGAATTGGGTATAGTGACAGCAGTTAGTTTGGCTTCATTGAAAGCGGAATTTCTAATAGTTATTACCGAAGCGGGTATAGTATAAGCTGTATCTGCCTTTGCGGGAGGATATCTTACAATGGTCGTCATGTCTTTATTAAAGAGTATTCCGTCTTGGCTGCAATATGCTGTATTAGCTTTATCTACCGTAATGGTGGTTAAATTCGTGCACCAACTAAAAGGAGTTTCTCCAATGGTTGTTACTGAAGCAGGTATGCTAACAGTAGTTAATTGCTTGCAACTAAAGAAAGCTCTCATTCCAATGGTTTCTACCGAATTGGGTATGGAGAAGGCGGTTAAGCCTTTACAGTCGCGGAAAGCTTGACTACCAATAGTTTCTACCGAATTGGGTATGGTGACAGCAGTTAAACTTTCGCATGCGCGGAAAGCATTTCCTCCAATACTGTTAACAGTGTATTCCATACCATCGTGCGTTAATGTGGCGGGTATAACAAGATCGCCAGTAGGTTTATCAGCTTCATTCCAGTAAGGTGCGACATCGTTTTGCGGCGCTACTTCTACCGTAGCGGGCGTGAGACTCGTGATACAATAGTAGAGATTGTCTACTTTAATTTTTTCGCCTACCACAGCTTGCGCTGAGGCGGTTACGCTTACCATCAATAGTACAAGGATAATAAGCAATAAAATTGTAGTTTTTCTTTTCATTTTTACGTTGTGTTTAGTATATTATTTAACTTTCGCAAGCTCCATTAACCCGCTTGCGTTTAGGTTTTCAAGTTTAAGTATTTTATAAGTGTTTCATTTTCAAAGAAAAATTTTCACATTAACACCTCGGTATTTAACTCAATAATTTCGGACAATTTTGCAGTAATATCTGTGATAATCAGCCACATCTGTTCGTCTATTATAATTTTGAGCGAATCTTTTTTATACGACTTGAAACAACTCGCCAAATGTTCTGTTATCGCTGAACCGTTTTACGACCGAAAGCAGGTTGTATTGCAACATACAAAGCATTGTTGCAGTAATTTGAGCATCAAAATCCTGTGCTTGACATTTTCCTAATCAAAAATACTACTTACTTTGAAAAATACTTCTACCGACCAACGGGTTGAGTAGATTTTATAAGTTTGTTCGAATGTCAATTCTGTGTTGGTTGTCATCATGCCATTCCAACTGCCTTTTTTAGACAAAGCAAATTAAATATTTATTTGTTTATCAGTCCATTAACAAAATAACTATAACGTATTTTTACCATTTTTATCATATCGATAAAATGACATTTGTGCTGTAAACAACAATAAATTTGATCAATTCTAAGCAAGTAAACCAACTGTCAACAAGCACGTAATCGAAACGAATTAGAATTATATTAATCATGGAATCAATTTCAGTTAGGAAGAAATCACCGATGCGTTCATTGCCTTTGCTTAATTTATCGCGTTTTTTGCTGTATCGTTTTTAGCCTTGTGCAGGCATTAATCTGAAAGGTATATTTTGGTGAGGTTTTAATCTCAAAATACGGGAACAGCAACAGTAATATAAGTTTGTTGTTGTAATTAATTACAATACTTTAGATTGTCGGCTTTAGAAAAACTGAATTTTTTGTCCGAAAATTTCAAAGATCGTATGAAACCAAAATTGTATCAATTCCTTTTTTACTTGAAGTGAAAAACTGCTTATCTCTGAAAGAGTATTGCAACATATTTTTTGGTTTGTTTTGTGATGTAAAATCACTGAACATCTGCTACTTTATCAAAATTATATGCTTTTTTTATTATAAATTAGAAAGTTTTATTACTTGCGAAAGTTGAATAATCTCTATTGAAAAATATCTATACCAACATTTTTTCTATCGCATCCTTAGGATTTCCAGATCCAAACACCGAAGTTCCGGCAACCAGAACATTCGCTCCACACTCAAAAAGTTTGGATGCATTTTCGGTATTCACTCCACCATCTACTTGAATTAAACAACCTGGGTTTTCATCAGCTATTACCTGCTTAAGCTCCTTTATTCGGGAATAGGCAGTGTCAATAAATTTTTGTCCACCATATCCGGCAAATACCGACATCAGCAAAATCATATCTGCATGTTTAACTAACCCTTTCAATTTGTTGACCGACACATCGGGATTTACAGCTAAACCCGCCTTAATTCCTAAACTTTTAATTTGACGAAGCAGGTCTATAGGTTTTTCTACGGCTTCGTAATGAAAAGTAAGAACTTCAGCTCCAGACTTAACAAAATTTTCCACGTGCTTTCTCGGTTCCACAATCATAAGATGCACATCTATCACCTTCCTGCAATGTTTTTTAGCAGTTTCCACCATCGGGTAACCAAAAGAAAAATTAGGTACAAATCGTCCGTCCATCACATCAATATGTACCCAATCGGCTTTGCTCTCATTTACCATTTCAAATGCAGATTGCAAATTTGCAAAATCAGCAGCATAAATTGATGGGGCAATAGTTTTAAGCATACGTAAATTGATTTTTAGCGCAAAATTTCTTTATATTAGAAGATTTACTAACACAAAGAAACGTCATAATACGTAACAAATAAAGACAAACAACGAAAATTTACTGGCAAAACACGAAAATAGAAACAAAATAGTGTTAAAAAATAAATTTATTGCTTTTTATGTTTATATTTGTATTCTATGATTTCACAGTTATTACAAAATAAAATTATTTATGATTAAAGTTTTAGTACTTATTGATTCTTCAACCGGATTCAGCCGCCGTTTTTTATCCGGTCTGATACGCTATGCCAATGAGAATGGGCCTTGGACTTTCTATCGCTTACCCCAATATTATAAGATGCTTTATGGTGAAATCGGGATTGTTGAACGCATAAAAAAGTGGGATATTGATGCAATCGTGGCACAATGGGAATACGAAGATGTAAGTTTCTTAGAAAAACTTGATATCCCTGTCTTTTTACAAGGATATAAAGATACAAGTGGCAACTTCTCAAAAATAACCGGAAATTATACTGGTGTCGGTGTAATGGCTGCTCAGTTTTTTGCTAAAAGACGATTCAAAAATTTCGCCTTCTACGGTAATAAAGATTATTATTGGTCAAAAGCCCGTGCAGAAGGATACAGACAGGAGATAGAAAAGCTAAATGGAAATTATTTTTATCTGGATACAGAAATATTGGATGAAATGCAATGGAGTAAAAGTCATATTGCATTAGACGATTGGCTGACATCCCTACCTAAGCCCGTTGCATTGTTCGCCTGCGATGATAACTTCGCCTTACAAGTTTCCGAAATGTGTAAAATCAACAATATTGATATCCCCAACGAGTTATCTTTGCTGGGTGTAGATAATGATGAATTAATTTGCAATCTCTCTTTCCCATCCATCTCATCAATTGTAACTGACGATGAAAATGGTGGATATAATACAGCAAAAAATCTTCATAGACTCATAAAGCTAAAAGAGAATATCCCTTTCAACATTATTATTGAACCGATTCGAATTGAGCTAAGACAATCAACAGAAGGTTACAATATTTCTGACAAACACTTATCTGATGTTTTACGTTATATCGAAGAAAATATTACTTCCAATTTATCAGTAGACGAAGTTGCATCCAAAGTTCCGCTTTCGCGTCGCACTCTTGAAAAGAAATTTAAAGATGCTATGGGAGTTTCTGTTTATCAGTTTATCCTAGATAAAAAAATAGAATACATTTCTTATGAACTTTTAAATTCTAAGAAAAATCTACTTGAAATAGCTATAGATGCCGGATTTAATGATACGAGAAATGTATATCGTCTGTTTAAGCAAAAAACAGGCTATACTCCTATGAATTATAGGAAAAAATTTACTGAAAATAAATAGGTTTTCACCGACGTATGGTAGGAACAGACAAGACACTTATAAAAACATGGAAAGCCCTACCTACGGCTTAATTGGGAATTCAACCACAAGTACTGCTTTATTACTAATATCTTGTGCATCAGAAGTTAGTTCAAAATTTAATTTTGTCTTCTCTGTTGCTTTTTTAGCTACAAATTTAAATGGATAGCTCATTCCTACAATACCGTCACCTAAAAGAATTTTCCCATTGATAAAATCTGATTCCGATGCAAAATATTGTGCAATAGTATCATGTGGTGCCAACATTTTTATATCAGTTTCCTCGTTTGATGTAATAGTCAGTTGTTCCAGATTATTTACAAATCCTTCCCCAATAACTAAAATAGTAACTGTATCATTTACATGCAACGAATCAAATTTAATATTTCCTTCTGCAGTGTATTCCATTGACAATGTGCTGTCTGTATTGATTTCCGCCGGATTATACAACATAAGCCTCGGCGTGTAATTTGAATCTCCGCTCAAATTGCAAGCCGAGAGACCTGCTAAAACTATCACCGCAACAACAAAAAGCAAAGTGTTTTTTTTCATAGCTCTGCATTTAAAAGTACCAAACAACTGATTGCCAACAAAAAACAAGCCAAAATATAAATAAGTTAAAAGAGAACCAATCCCTTGATTGATTCTCTTTTAACTAAGTCGGGATGACTGGATTCGAACCAGCGACCTCGTCGTCCCGAACGACGCGCGCTGCCTACTGCGCTACATCCCGCGCTTTTTGGTGGGGCAAATGTAGTAATTTTTTATAACATCCTAAAATAAACTTTTAAAAAACAATTCTTTTAGAAAAGAATGTAAAGTCTGCCTATAGAAGTAAAAACATCAATTATACGTATAGCCTTACTTACACCGATTTTTCTCGCTTCCCACTATAACTTTTTTTGTATCTTTGCAAAATCAAAATAATCGGAAATAACTGTAAAAATGATTGATAACTATCTAAAAAAGAACAATTTTCTAGAATTATCGCCCAAAGCCGTATTTTTTGATATGGACGGCGTGCTGTTTGACTCTATGCCGAATCACTCATTGGCTTGGGTAAAGGCGATGAATGAATCGGGTTTACCTTTTACGCGCGAAGAAGCCTATTTATCCGAAGGACAACCGGGCACTGACACTGTAAATCATGTTTTTAGTAAAACTCACGGTCGTGAATCTACTCAAGAAGAAAGAACTGCTATTTATACACTGAAAGGAAATTATTTTGACAAAATGAGCGAACCGCAGCCCATGCCCTACTCGTTGGAAATTCTCAAAAAGCTGAAGGAACGTGGTTACCAGCTGTTTGTCGTTACAGGTTCAGGACACCCTACCCTAATCAGAAAAATCCAAACCTATTTTCCCGAAATTTTTGAATCGGAGAACATCATCACCGCCTTCGATGTAAAACGTGGTAAACCGCATCCTGACCCATATCTCAAAGCTTTAAACAAAGCCGGTATCGAACCGTGGGAAGCAGTTGTAGTAGAAAATGCTCCATTGGGCGTCAAATCTTCATCTACAGCCAAAATTTACACAATCGGAGTCAACACAGGACCTATCGACAAAAATATTTTAAGCGAAAATGGCGCTGATATCGTTTTAGATAGCGTGCAAGAACTTTATGAGAAATGGGACACTTTAGGATTTTAAGCTCGATAGAATAAATTCATCAAACATATTAACCCGTCAAAATTATGGAAATCATAAAATATCCTGCTCGCGATGCATGGAGCGAAATCCTGAAACGTCCTGAATTAAATTATTCCGAGCTCTTTGAGAGCGTGGAGAATATCTTAGCTGAAGTTCGTGAAAATGGAGATTCAGCACTTCGAAATTTCTCAAAGCAGTTTGATAATGTTGAAATTGACGCCTTTGAAGTTTCAAAAGAAGAATTGCAAGAAGCTGAAAAATTAGTGCCTGCGGAACTAAAGCAAGCTATCGAAATGGCTCGCCGAAACATTTGGAAATTCCATTCCGAACAACAGAAAGATTATACTGAAATCGAAACTTCTCCTGGCGTTTTCTGCTGGCAAAAAGCGTTACCGATTGATAAAGTAGGACTTTATATTCCGGGTGGAAGCGCACCGCTTTTTTCTACAGTTTTGATGCTTGGAATCCCAGCTCAGATAGCTGAGTGCAAAGAAGTTATACTCTGCACTCCGCCCAGCAAAGATGGCAAAGTTCATCCGGCAATTCTTCATGCAGCGCAAGTTTCAGGCGTGCATAAAATTTTCAAAGTTGGTGGAGCTCAAGCCATTGCAGCCATGGCATACGGAACGGAAAGCATCCCGAAAGTGTACAAGATTTTCGGACCGGGAAATCAGTACGTTACTGCCGCCAAGCAACTCATATCACTTAGTGACACGGCAATAGATATGCCTGCCGGTCCTTCGGAGGTGGAAGTACTGGCTGATGAAAACGCCAATCCGATTTATGTAGCGGCCGATTTGCTTTCGCAAGCCGAACACGGGGCAGATAGCCAGGTCATTTTAGTAACAACTTCGGAAGAATTAATCGAAGAAGTTTTGGAGCAGATTGAAATTCAAATCGAAAAACTGCCAAGAAAAGAAATTGCCCGCAAGGCACTAGATAATAGCAAGATAATTTTATTAAAAAATCTTGATGATGCCATCGCTCTTACCAATGAATATGCACCAGAACATTTAATCATTTCAACAAGAAGCTACATGGTTGTAGCAGAACACATTACCAATGCCGGTTCGGTGTTTTTGGGAAATATGAGTCCGGAAAGTGCGGGCGATTATGTTTCCGGAACGAATCATACGCTTCCGACACACGGTTTTGCTAAAGCCTACAGCGGGGTAAACTTGGATAGTTTTTACAAGAAAATTACTTTCCAACATATCACTTCCGAAGGGCTGAACAACATCAGCAATGCTATTATTTTAATGGCTGAAAATGAAGGCCTTCAAGCACACGTCAATGCAGTAAAATTGAGATTAGAAAAATCTTGAGCCTTGATAAAAAATTTTCATAAACAACAATCAATCTGACATGAATTCAACAAACAGTACTTCAAATATTTCTTTCAAGGGGTTAAATGCTCTACTCCGAGAAAATATTCGGTTGCTCGAGCCTTACTCCAGCGCGCGCAACGAGTTTAAGGGCGAAGCATCCGTGTACTTAGACGCTAATGAAAGCCCGTATAATTCGCCCTATAATCGCTATCCCGACCCGCTTCAACTGAAACTTAAAACGGAAATCAGTAAAATAAAGCACGTTTCTGTGGAAAATATTTTTCTCGGAAACGGAAGTGATGAAGCTATCGATTTGATTTACAGAATTTTTTGTGAACCCCGAATCGATAATGTTGTTGCTATCGAACCTACGTATGGAATGTACAAAGTCTGCGCAAACATCAACGACGTGGAATATCGGAAAGTGCTTTTAAATGCTGATTTTCAGGTAGAAGCAAATAAAATATTAGATGCTATCGACTCAAACACCAAAGTGATTTGGATTTGTTCGCCCAACAATCCGACCGGGAATTTGATAGCCAAAGAAACAATTCTCAAGCTTCTAACTGAATTTCATGGAATTGTAGTGGTTGATGAAGCTTACATCGATTTTGCATCGCAAGAAAGTTTTTCCTGTCATTTAGAAAAATATCCAAATCTTATCGTACTCCAAACATTTTCCAAAGCATGGGGAAGTGCTGCTATTCGGCTTGGGATGGCGTTTGCATCCGAAGGAATCATCGCCCTTTTCAACAAAATAAAATACCCTTATAATGTGAACTTTCTTACACAAAAAAAAGCACTTGAAATTTTGAAAAATGAGAAAAAGGTACAAAATTGGGTTGCAACAATTTTAGACGAACGAAAAAAGATGATTGACGAGCTGTCAAAATTGGCAATAATCAAACACATCTACCCCACTGACGCTAATTTCGTACTTGTAAAAGTGGATGACGCCAATGGAACGTATCAAAAATTGGTAGAAAAAGGCATCATCGTCCGTAATCGGAACTCGGTGTCATTGTGTCTTGGATGCTTGCGAATTACCATTGGATCGAAAGAAGAAAATGATATTTTATTATCGGAACTAAAAAGAATCAAACCCATTTAATGTGTCATTTCGATAATCTTAATGTTTAAAAGGATTTACGTAATGTGATTCTCAACGCTGAAATTTTACATTTCATTAGCAGTTTTGTTTCGTAGTAAAAATAGCAATTGTTATCCGTTAATTTGCAAAACAACACCCAAAGATTATTAGTATTACCACAAATCACCAAAGCACAGTTATTAATACACAGTAAAGATTATGACTAAAAAATATATATCATTTACCTTTATTTTACTAATAGCTTTATCGCTATCCGCTCAAAACAAGGACAATAAAAGCCAAGATGGGAGCACCTTTTCAATAGATATGTCATTACGACCACGAGCCGAGTACCGCAACGGCTATAAAACTCTACGTGCAAAAGACGACAAGGCATCTGCTTTTATCAACAACAGAGCACGTGTTGGGATCAATTTTGACAACGGTTTCTTATCAGCAAGGTTTGCAGCACAAGATGTTGCGCTATGGGGAGAAAAGAAGATGACAGATGGCAACGGGTCAAAATTTACTATGAATGAGGCATGGGCACAGATTACTCATGACAATATGTTTGTAAAAGTAGGGAGGCAAGGTTTAATGTACGATGATGGTCGCCTACTGTCAATAGCAGACTTCAACCCCACAGGCAAATGGCACGATGTCATCAAATTAGGCTACGAAAACAACAATCATATTTTGCATTTGATTTTTGCATACAACCAATCGAAACAATTGACTAATAGCGGCACATACTACGAGCCTACGGGTCAACCCTACCAAAATATGCAGACCATGTGGTATAAATTTGGGAAAAAACGAGGTCCACATGCTTCATTGATGTTTATCAATCTTGGATTTGAAACGGGGACAAAACTTAAACCCGAAAAATCATATATGCAAACCTTGGGAGGAAACGTTGGCTATAAAGGCAACTCGTGGAATATGGTCGGTACTGCCTATTATCAGATGGGAAGAAACAACAAACGAGAAGCTGTTTCAGGGCATTATCTCGCCTTAAATGGAAAATACAACTTAAATCAAGTTGCACTAAGAGGTGGGATAGAAATTCACTCCGCACAAAAAGAGAACTCCGATAAAAACACCACTATAGATTTATTATATGGCGGTAATCATAAATTTACAGGTCATATGGACTATTTTTCCGGTGGTGAACCCTATGGTTTGTTCGATAAATTTGTAGGTGCTGACTGGAAACCGCTCGATAAGTTACTTTTCAGTATCACTTACCACCACTTTTCTACGATGCGTAAAGTGGAATTGCCCGACGCGGGATATTCACTTAGCAACGAGATTGATTTTTCAATAACGTACCCCATTCGCCCTTATATAAAATTGGAAACAGGTTACTCCACCATGTTCGGAATAAAGGATGCATTACCTTTTACTTTAGGGCTACCGCTCGAAAAAGCCAAAGCTCGTCAAGAGTGGAGTTTTATCTCACTCACGGTTGAACCGGAACTATTCAGAAGTAAATTTTAATCTGGAAACATCCATAGCGAGATAAAGGCTGCTATTCTAGACTTATCGCTCCAATTATTAAATTCAAAAAAATAAGCATATATCGGTGCATCTTACGGTGATTTTATGGCACAACATGCTTATCCAAACCAATATGTTTGCAGCTAGTGAAATGAAATTAATGCGGAGAAATAGTTTGTTTCTAAAATATCTTCCTGTAAGTGTGGCAGTAAGGCGTTCCATTCTTCTTTTCGTAATACTGCTGATGGTAGTCTTCTGCATCCCAAAACTCATTATTTTCAGCTGGTCGTAATTCGGTTGCTACTTTGTAACCTTTGTCGGTTAAGATTTTTATGTACTTTTCAGCCACCGCTTTCTGTTCGTCATTCACATAAAAAATTACCGATTGATATTGACTTCCGATATCGGGTCCTTGACCGCCGACTTGGGTAAAATCGTGGGTTTCGTAGTAGAGTTTTATCAGCTCTTCATAGCTTGTTTTAGCCGTATCGAAAAGAACTTCTGTGGTTTCCACATGTCCTGTGGTTCCGGTGCAAACTTCTCGGTATGAAGGGTTTTGAGTATGTCCGCCCATGTACCCAACAATTGTGGCGCACACGCCCGGCGCTTTCATAAAGTGATACTCCGTTCCCCAAAAACATCCCGAAGCGAAATAAGCGGCTTCTGTTGTTGAGTTTCGAGCAGTTTCTGCGGGGACAAACTTCATAGAAATGGAATTAACACAATGGCGCGTGTTTTTGGGCGTGAACCCTTCTCCTTCAAAAACATGTCCCAAATGACCACCGCAATTGGCGCACACAATCTCGGTACGACGTCCGTCAGCATCGGAAACGCGCTTCACGGCTCCTTTTATCTCATCGTCAAACGAGGGCCATCCGCATCGTGCATCAAATTTATCTTCCGAGCGATAAAGCGGCGCATCACACTGTTTGCACACATAAGTGCCAGCTTCATCGTTGTTCAACAATTCACCCGAAAAGGGTCTTTCGGTGCCTTTATGAAGAATGACCCACTCTTCTTCCTTCGTTAATTTATTGAATATCATGTCTTTTTGTTTTTTAGCATTTGGCTGACTACACGCCGAAAACACAAAAAGGAACAACAAACCAATGATTTGAGTTCCTTTTAGTGTTATATTCCAGACTGTTTTCATAGATATTGTTTTTCTATCAAAAGAAACAATAAAACAGCCGGTTTTGTTGTAAAAAACTTATCTCAACCGATCTAACGAACGGACTAATTTTTCGTCCTTCGAAATTCCGCGCATAGCTAAATAATTAAGGATTAACGCTATAACTGGAAATACGGCAGAATATTTTAGTGATAAATCTGTACCTAATTTATTTTTTGCATAGAAAACGAACACCGCAAAACCGATGATGTAAATCAAGATGAGAATAAAGTTAATTGTGGCCAATCTGAACTGTTTTTTTCTGTCTTGAAATTTGAAAATGCAAAATGTAGTTATAAACAAAATCAGCCCATACAAAAATGTCATCGGATTAGTCGATGCGAGTTTATCTGTCGCTCCTTGCGCGCTCATTTCTACAATACCACGAGCATCCAGCTGATACGCTATGTTGTTGGTAGAATTAAAAAACTCGGCACTCGGCAAAAGTATGCCGGCTGTCATTAAAATAATAACCAAAATTAAATAGACTGTTTGAATTCGTTGCCACATAGTGTTAATGTTTGTTTTTTATTATCCTTCCAGCAAAAACTCCACGTCTTCCGGTGAGATACGGATGTTGGAAATATACTGCGAATTATTGATGATTTTCAATTTGTAGTGTCTTCTTCGGGTTTCTTTTGCTTCGTCATAATCAAAAACCACTTGAATATCTTTGTCTTTTACTTTGTTGAAATTACTTAATCCCACGTTGTAACTCACACTCACAGTCGGCGGGAAAATTCTCACTTTCGTCTTCCCCGGATTATTGATTATAGTTACGGGAAGTTGTTTTTTCCCTTCAGTAAACATTTCGACAAAGACATCGACCGTAACATCATCAAAAGCATAGCGTACCACCTTGTTATTCTCCAGTTTTGCCTTTACCTGCGTGGTGTCCGAGATGGAACGAAGATCAACTTTCTCGGTATAAACAGCTGTCATCGTGTCAAGGATATTTTGTGGACCGAAAACTTTTACAGATTTCGGTTTCACTTGAATTTCATCACTTAAAATGTATTGCGAAGCAAAAGTGATGTTTGATTTGACTTTGATAGGAAGCGTTTTATTTGCCAACTGAAAGTATTTCACCTGGATTGTATCGGGATTGATGCTGAGCACGGCTGTTGTCGGCAGCACGTAGCGCGAGAGTCGATTTTTCAACTGATCGGCAGTAATCACAAACTCCCCTTTATCAAAGTACCGACGGTCCATGTCAAGTGCAAGAGGAACCGTTTTACGCTTGCTGTATTGCAACAGCGCCAATCCTTCATCACGCACCTTGATGACCACTTCCTTAGGAAGTTTGCTCTCAATTTCGATGTCTTCGGGAATTCCTATGTATTCGACAGGAATTCGCAAATCGGTTTCGCGCTGTTTATCTAGCGAATTTACAAACCAAAATATTCCGGCAAGCACAAGGAAAACAAGGAAAATCAAGGCGTCTTTCGACAAAGCACGCCTTTCAACCTTCCATATAAAATCTTTTATCTGTTTTGACCTTGACTTTTCGGACATTTTAAGCCTGCAAGAGAGAAGTTATTTTATTTCGTTAATATCTTGTGCTGTGGCAAAAACAGAGTTTTTATCTACTGTAATTCGCACATTATCTGCTATTTCAATTGTAAAAGTTGTTTCTTTAATATCACGGATTTTACCGTAAATTCCACCGGATGTTACTACTTTGTCACCCCGTTGCATAGCTTCGCGTTGTGCCCTAATCTCCTTTTGTTTCTTCGTCTGCGGACGAATCATAAACAAATAGAAAACAACGAAGATAAGCAACATCATTATGATGCCTGTGTAACCGGCTCCTTTTGGGGCAGCTGTCTGTAAAAGAATGTTTAATAAATTCATATTTTTGAAGTTAAAAGTTTGAAAGTCAGAAAGTATTAATTTCGAAACGCAAAACACGAAATCAGATAAACTACACCCTTACTACTTTAATCAATTTATTCGCTGCTTTGAGTTCTTTCACTGCATTATCAAGCACACCGTTGATAAATGTAGCACTTTTTTCGGTACTGTAAGATTTCGATATTTCAATGTATTCGTTCAGTGTTACGTTAATCGGAATCGTAGGAAATGACATGATTTCAGCTAACGCAGTCTGCATGATTAGAATATCCATAAAGGCAATTCGGTCCAAATCCCAATTTCGGGTATGCTTATCGATAAGTTGCCGATATTCTTCTTCGTTTTTGAGTGTGTTTTGAATTAATTCGCTGGCGAATTCCTTGTCTTCATCACTTTTAAACATGGGTAGCAGCTCTTGCTCCGCCCCATTCTCAAGCTTGAAACGTTTGATTGTTTTAATCACAAAACTAACTACTATTCCAAGGTCGTCAGCCCAGTAAATACTTTGATCTTCAATGGAGTCATAAAAATTTTCGCAACGAAGAATAATTTTATTATATATCTTGCGCCAGATATCCTTATCCCTTGCATAATCAGCACTCTCAGCAGACATATATTCCGCGTAATACTCAGACTCTACCACCAAATCATACACCATTTTCACAGTGTCCTGCTCATTAGCCCAACTAATTTTACGTTCTTTCAAAAAATCATTCAAAAAACGATTCTTTGAAATCTGCTTGACGAAACTATTATCTATAAAGCGTGTATTAGGATTTAAATCTTCTTCGGTAGGGCGCAGTTTGTTTTTTCGAGCATCTATTTTTTTGGCAGCATAATGTGTAACTTCCACAGCCAGTTGCATCATATGAAAATACAATTCATAAGCCTTCTCAATGCTGTAAAATAATTCTTTTTCAGCCAATGATATCGAATTTCCACACCCCTTGTAATGTGCGTAAAGTATCTGTAATACTTTTATACGAAGCAAAATTCTATTAATCATAAGTATCTTTCGATTCTCTAATCTTATTTCATGTGCAAAGGTAAAAATTTTTTTGTTTCATACCAGTGTTTTTTGTTTTGAATTGAACAAATTCAATAATAAAAGTCATATTTACCTTATTTTTTCAAAAAAATACAATAAAAGCTCCAATAGATTTGAATAATAGAAAAATTATTCGGAAATTTGACGTTTAATTTACTACAAGGGTAGTACAGGTTATTTTGTTATTTATAAAATTTATTAACTAACAGCCATTAACAACACTATTTACAAACTGATGTAAACGCGAGTTGAAGCTGAATAAACAAAGACGTGAATTTATGGAAGGTGAAAAAACAAAAAATGAGTTTGACAAAACAAGAGACAATGAAATTATTTATTCAAGAGCGATTAGAGCCGGAAGGAGAATCTATTATTTAGATGTAAAGAAAAGCCGCAACGGTGATTTGTATCTGGCTATCACAGAAAGTAAAAGGAAAGTTACCGGATATGACGATAATGTACAGGTGACGTATGAAAAATATAAAATTTTCTTATACAAAGAAGATTTTGAAAGTTTTATGGATGGGATGAATGATGTAATCGGATTTATTACCCGAGAACAGGGAGTACCTACCCCAAGAGCGCAATACGTGCCCCCTGCAGATTCGAATAAAGATGAAGAAGTCGATGAAACACAAGATGAGACACAAGAGGAAACGGTTGAAGAAAATGAGGAGACGACTGAACCCAAACGAAGTTTCTTCGATAAGTTTAAATTTTAATTCAACGAATTTACAACGTAAAAACGTCCGTGGAAATCTATGGACGTTTTTTTATGAAAATATCCTGCATTTATGAAAACATTTGCAAGTGACAACTACTCCGGTGTGCATCCCGAAGTAATGGATGCAATCATCCGTGCGAATTACGCTCATGAAATCTCCTATGGTGACGATGAAATAACGGCTGAAATGGATAAAATTTTCAAGCAGCAATTCGGTGACGTGGACGTACTCTACGCTTTTAACGGAACGGGTGCCAATATTGTGAGCTTGAAATGTGCCGTACTGCCTTTTCAATCAGTTATTTGCGCAGATACAGCTCACATTCATGTGGATGAGTGCGGAGGACCTACTCAGCACATCGGATGTACGTTAGTACCGCTACCTACACCCGACGGGAAGCTGACACCGGCTCTTGTTGAACATCAGCTCTCCTTCATCGGTGATGTACACCACGTACAACCAAAAGTAATCTCTGTAAGCCAAAGTACCGAGCTTGGCACTGTTTATAGTTTAGAGGAGATGAGAGCTTTGGCTGATTTTGCTCATAAATACGACATGTTTCTGCATGTGGACGGTGCAAGAATTTCAAATGCAGTAGCTACGTTGGGATGTACATTGAAAGAGGCTACCGTGGATTGCGAAGTGGACATCATGACCTTTGGCGGTACAAAAAATGGCATAATGATGGGAGAAGCCATACTGATTTTCAATAAAAAGCTGCGCAAGCATGCTCCTTACTATCACAAGCAAACGGCACAACTTTACTCGAAAAACCGATTTATTGCAGCACAGTTCAAAGCTCTGTTTACCAATGAACTATGGAAAGAGATGGCACTCCATTCCAACCAAATGGCTCAACTGCTGGCTGCCGAGATTTCAAAAATAGAGGGTGTTACCATTACTCAAAAAGTGGAAGCAAACGCACTGTTTGTAATTCTTCCAAAAGAAGTCGTGGAGCCACTTCGTAAAGCATACCGTTTTTACGATTGGAATGTTGAAACGGGAGAAGTTCGTTGGATGTGCTCATTTGACACCACCAAGGAGGACGTGATGGAATTTGTGGAAAAAATAAAGGAATTGATTGCAAAAACTGACTTTTAATTACAACCTAACTTTTAAAAACGGATATTGCTCAATCAATCCGTTTTTTTTCTTTTCTACCGATTCTATAAACAGTTGATACTCCTGCGTTTCCGGGTGTAACGGACGATGATTTAAATCAGCTCGTAGTTGTTCCAACTCTCTTTTCAGTTGGCACGTTTCATCCGCAAAATAGGTTTCAGAAAATCGGTGCCAAATGTAGTCCACAGCTTGCTCAGAAGGATGAAGCATATCTGTAGCATAAAATCGATAATCACGCAGCTCATCCATCATGATTTCAAAAGCCGGGAAATATTCCACGTTTTCAAAGCTCTTTTTAACCCTATCCACCGCCAAATGAAGCGTACTCTTGCTAACGGTATTTTCATGTGCTCCATCTTTCCAGTGACGCATGGGGCTGACGGTGAAAGCAAACTTCAAATCCTTATTTTTTTCGCGAAGCAAGACAATAATTTCTGACAGTTCTACCACAATTTCATCCACACTTAACCTACGACGTTTGAAACAACTTGCGGGAAGCTTGTGGCAATTGGCTACAATACTCCCAGTTTCAACATTTTCAAATACCCATGCCGTACCAAGCGTAATTAAGACCACATCTGCTTCAGACAAAAAATTGCGTGAAGCCAACAAGCGACTATTTATTTTTTGCAAGGTCTCAGCTGCAGTTGTTGCCGAAAATGTGCTGCTGTGCGAAAAACTACTCCAAAGGGAACCGTGTTGAAAGAGATTATCTTTTGTAAATTCTTTTTCACTTAACAAATAACGTATTCCCTGCCCGACTGACAAAGGATTGTATAACACACCGAACGGATTGATAAAAGAAAGGAAATAAGCCTGTTGCAGTTTTGTTCCTATATTTTCTGCAAAACAAGACCCGAGCGAGAGTATACGATCTTCGTAACTGATTAAAAAAGAAGAGTTTGGTATTTTTACTTGAGTCAAAAACATGGTTCAAGAATGATTAAAAAATTGTGTTGTGTTACGCATGCCGTTTCTTACAAAAGCATCCGGCTGCCAAAATTTCACATCTCACTAAGTAGCAATCCTATGCCCCCTAATATTGAAAAAAGTACAGTACTCAATGCAATTACTTTCATGTGTTTGTCCAAATTTTTTCCGTTATTTTTCAACACATAAATCAAGTGCCAACTAAAAATAGGAAGCGGGAGCAGAAAAAGATATCCAATCAAATTTACTTTTTGCATAATCGCATACAACGTCATTAAAATAAAGGCTAACACAATGAGTACCAAATGGTAAATCTTCGTAGAACGCAATCCCATACGAACGGCTATGGTTTTTTTCTCAAATATTGAATCGTTTTCTATGTCTCGCATATTATTCAGGTTGAGCATTGCGGTGGACAGAAGACCAATTGCCGATGCAGGCAATATCATTAAATAAGGAAGCGATTTTGTCATTAGAAAAAATACACCCATCACGCTTACCAATCCAAAAAACAAAAACACAAAAAAATCACCTAACCCCACATATCCGTAAGCTTTTTCACCGAACGTATATTTAATCGCCGCCACAATGGCAAGTGCACCAAGTCCGAGCATAACCAAACTAAGTCCCGAAAACAACGTACCAAAAGAAGTATAAACCAAAAATGTTCCAAACAGCATCGACAACAACACAAATCCGACAAGCATTTGCTTCAAATCACTTTCGGTCAGTTTTCCACTCTGCACACTACGGATAGGACCTAAGCGATTTTCATTATCAGTACCTTTCTGCAAGTCCCCCAGCTCGTTAGCTATATTGGAGAGAATCTGAAGCGATAGCGCCGTTAGCATTGCCCATACAAAAATTACGGTATTCCAGTATCCGTATGCACCTGCCAACAAACCACCCATCACAACCCCTGCCACCGCAAGCGGCAATGTGCGAAGACGCATACTTTCGATATAATATTTCGTTTTATTTGCCATTTCAATATTGTAATTAAGTGCAAAATTACGAAAAATGTCTGATTCCACGAAGTGAGTAAAATTCTATCGACACTCCCAACAACTACGTTCAAGTACGTAGACCTTAAATCCTATAATATCAAGTTCTTATAATTTTTTCTTAAACATCTTAAGTCCGAATATTTCATACTTTTAGAGTACATTTTTTAAGTGTAAGTCATTTTTTTATTGTACCTTTGCAACAGATTTTAACGCATTTGCCTTTACGATGAAAAAAAATTTCTTTTTCTTGGTTTCTACAGCTATACTTAGCTTTTCGCTCCTTTCTTGTATGCCACAGGAAATGGAAATGAAAGTTTATAGTTTTAAAGAAATCTATCCCCTTACTACCGATACGGCACAAGGGGCATTAGCCTTTGAAGCAGAAATAGAAATTCCGGTAAAATTCAGAGATAAAGACATCCTTACAAACGTACAAAAACAGATTATTGCTAAAATTTTTGGAGAAATATACAATTCTATACCCTTAGACAGCATCCTCCCAACGTACGCGAAAGTGTTAGCTCGCGAATACAGAAGAAGTACCGAACCGTTTATTCAAAAAATCCTTGAAGCTAATGAACCAAGTGCCGTTTGGCAGAATCATATTCAGATTCAGGCTATACCCTTGTTTTTAGATGACAGACTTCTTTCATACAGCTACGAACGTTATGCCCATATGGGCGGTGAGCATGGCAACAGTAGTCGATTATTTTATAACTTCGATTTAAGCAATGCGAGACTCTTAACGGAAAAGGATCTCTTTATTGATAACTATGAAAAATCTCTCACACAGCTTATTAAGCAACAAATAGTGGAAGATAATGCCGAAATGGAATCCATCGCTGATCTGAACGAATTTCACTTTTTTGAGGATCAAATTAAACCCAACAACAACTTCTACGTCAATGCGGATGGACTGGTTTACGTGTATAATCCCTACGATATTGCACCGTACAGTACAGGACAAACAGAGGTTGCACTCACTTTTGAACGATTAAGACCCATCCTAAAGCCGAACAACGCATTAGCCTATTTTTACAAAACCTATAAGTAAATAGAAAAACATTTAACAATAAAACAAACAACACTAAATTATGTCTTTTGAAACATTATTAAGAAATAGAAGAAGCATCAGGAAATATACGGATAAGAAAATTCCGACAGCAATAGTTCAGAAAATCACGACTGCCGCACTTATGTCACCCGCATCAAAAAGAAGTAATCCTTGGGAATTTGTCGTTGTACAAGACAGCGAAATGCTTCAAAAACTCTCAGAATCACGAGAGCACGGCTCACGAATGTTAGCAGGAGCGCCTTTGGCTATTGTGGTAGCGGCAGACACTACCAAAAGTGACGTTTGGTTTGAAGATGCTTCAATAGCCGCAACAATCATCCAACTCCAAGCTGAGGACCTAGGGCTTGGAAGCTGCTGGATACAAATTTACAACCGAGAGAAGGAAGAAAACGTAAGCTCCGAATCATATGTTAAAAAACTATTAAAAATTCCTGATGAGTTTTCTGTTTTATGCATAATTTCAATCGGTTACAAAGATGAGGAGAAAAAACCTCATGATTTGGAAAAATTAGCTTATACTAAAATCCATCTTGAGATGTTTAAATAGGCAATACGTAACGAATAAACTATGAAAGAAAACAACCGTATAGCCTGGGGAATTTTTCTACTTGTTTTTGGTTTTATTTTCTTGTTGAAACAGTTATCTGTTTTCTCACCGGAAATTGAAGCTGCAGTTTTTAATTTTAGAAATCTCCCACTCGTTTTCGGACTTATTTTCTTGATTGTTCATGAAAATAAGTCAATAGGTATTGTATCGCTTGCAATCGGCGTACTTTTATACCTAAAAGATATAATTATTTGGACCAAATCACTTTCTGACTTTATCTGGCCTATTCTATTAATTGGCGCCGGAGCCGTTTTACTCTTTCCCACCAAAAAGAAGAAAGAAGTAAATGCAGAATCCCATGAAATAGCTCCAACAACAGATAAAAAACTGAATAACAACCAAAAATCATGAAAACAAAAACTGCTGTGATTTATGCTACCATGTACGGCACCACAGAAAAAGCAGCAAAATATATTGCAGAAAATCTTTCTACCGAAGTAGATTTAATACCGTTAGACAAGAAGAATATCAACCTAGCGAATTATGACACGGTCATTTTAGGGACTTCTATACACATGGGAGTAGTTTTAGGACAAATGAAGCGATTTTACAAACACAATCTGGAAGAATTAAAAACAAAAACATTAGGACTTTTTATTTGTGGCATGGAACCCAACCTAGACCGCCAGAATCACGAATTGAATACTGCTTATCCCCCTGAACTACAACAAAAAGCAAAAGCAATCGCATTTGCCGGAGGGGAATTTCTTTTTGATAAAATGAATTTTTTCCAAAAAACAATTATCAAAGCCGTAACCAAAAACGATAAAAACGTATCACAAATCCACTACGATGTGCTTGATCATTTTATTTCACAAATGAATAAGCCATGATTCCTTATCTTCAAATCATACGATGGAAAAATCTTGTATTTTTAGCTCTGATACAATGGTTGATGCAGTTTACCGTAGTGCTACCACTGCTTCAGACTTTTGGATTTGAAATACCGAAAAACAACTTTCTCTTTTGGTTACTACTACTTTCTACCTTATTAATGACTGCAGGAGGATATGTTATCAACGATTATTTTGACGTAAAAATCGATCGAATTAACAAACCTGAAAAAGTAATTGTCGGCGATGCCATCTCTACAAAAAGCGCTATGCTTTTTTATCAAATTCTGACAGCCACAGGAACCATAATAGGTTTAGTTGTAGCTTTCTTAGCTAAAAGCTTTACTCTTGGTTTTATTTTTGTAGTTACACCGGGCTTACTTTGGTTCTATTCCACCAGCTACAAAAGACAATTTCTTATCGGAAATCTTACGGTAAGTTTGCTAGCTTCTTTATCCATTTTTATTGTGGCAATATTAGCTGTTGCGCAGCAAAAAACAGCTTACGGAGCTTTACTTTCAGAAACTCCAATCCCGAGTACAATCTACAGCTGGGTTGGAGGTTTTGCGAGTTTTTCTTTTTTGCTGACATGGATTCGAGAAATTATTAAAGATATGGAAGACATTCACGGCGACAGCGAAATGGAATGCCGAACAATGCCCATAAAATGGGGACTGAGCAAAACCAAACTGTTTCTCTATGCACTAATTTCATTGACAATTATTCTATTGCTTTATGTAGTGCTCGAGCACATTAATTTCGAAGGTAATTTCACCTTCCGATATCTTTTGTTCGGTTTGTTATTACCGTTGATTTCACTTGCAATAATAATCTACCAAGCAAACAAAAAAGAAGACTTCCATAAAGCATCTACATTCTCAAAATTCATCATGCTTATCGGAGTACTTTATTCGTTGGTTTTTTATTATTTACTAGCCAAAAAATTTGGAATAAGTCTGTTCGGATTATTCATAATAAAATAAAATGCTTGAAAATCTAAATAAATACAAAATCATCTTAGGGTCTAATTCACCGCGCAGAAAAGAACTTCTGAAAGGGTTGGATATTGATTTTGAAATCATTTCCAACAATACTGATGAAGCTTATCCTGACGATATGGACGGAGTAGATATTCCAGTCTTTTTAGCAAGGAAAAAGGCAGAATCGTATACCATAAAAGAAAATAATTTGATAATTACAGCCGATACCATTGTTTGGTTTAACAATCAAATTTATGGAAAGCCGACCGATAAGGCGGACGCAAAACGCATTCTACAAACCCTTTCCGGCAATATGCACCAAGTTATTACCGGAGTTTGCATAAAAACATTGGAAAAAACGAAAACTTTCCATGTTACTTCCAATGTTTATTTCGCACAATTTTCGGATGAAGAAATCGACTACTACTTGGAACACTATAAACCTTACGACAAAGCCGGTGCATACGGAGTTCAAGAATGGATTGGATACATCGGCGTAGAAAGGATAGATGGCTCTTACTATAATGTAATGGGACTGCCAATTCAAAGACTCTATAACGAATTAAAAAACTTTTAATTGTAGTAAACTCATTAAGACAGACACTTTTATGAAACTTAATGTTTGTTTCTCACCTGCTCTTTTCAACTATTACGCAGCCAATAATTCGGTGGTGATTCTTGTTGATATTTTTAGAGCAACAACCAGTATCTGCACCGCTTTCTTCAACGGAGCTAAATCTGTACGTACAGTGGCATCAATATCTGAAGCCAAGCGCTGGAAAGAAAACGGATTGCTCGTTGCGGCAGAAAGAAACACACAGAAATGTGATTTTGCTAATTTCGGAAATTCACCCTTTGATTTCACAAGAGAAAAAGTTTCCGGGAAAGAGATTGTTTTTACAACTACCAATGGTACATTAGCCGCTGAAACCGCCAAAGATGCCGAGCAGGTAGTAATTGGCTCTTTCTCAAATATCTCAGCAGTAACAGCCTATTGTTTGGAATTAAAAAACGATATTACTATTCTCTGTTCTGGCTGGAACAACCGTTTTTGCATGGAAGACACCCTTTTTGCAGGGGCTTTGGCTGATAGGCTAAAAACAGCGCTTAGTTTTACCAATAAGTCGGATGCCGTTTCTGCAGCCGTAGAGCTTTGGAAGATTGCACAACAAAATTTATTGCAGTATATTTGTAATTCGGAACATTACGAAAGGCTAAGGGATCATGGACTCGAAGACACTGTTAAGTATTGTATTACTCCCGATTTAGCTCCTGTTTTGCCCAAACTAAATAAACAGACCGGATTATTCACTCTTTAAGGAATAAAATTAAAAGTGAAATAGAGTTGAATTTGCATTAGTTTTGAACAAAAAAGGCTAAATTTTGTTTTTTAGTATGAGTAATGAAATAAACTAAAACGATTTTTATATAAACTTAAAATAAAGGAGAAAAGAAAAATGTTAGATCCAAAAATTGCAAAAATGCTAAATGATCAGGTAACCAAAGAATTCCATTCGGCTTACCTGTATCTTGACATGGCAAATTACTATTACGACAACAACCTGAATGGTTTCGGAAATTGGTTTGACGTGCAAACTGAAGAAGAAAAAGCTCACGGAATGCTTTTCCTTCAGTATCTTAGAAACAACGGAATCAAAGTTGAGTTGAATCAAATTGATGCACCTGGTTTTGATTTCAAAGACTTCAAAGAGCCGCTTACAGCTGCACTTAAGCATGAACAATATGTAACAGCTTCAATTTATGACATTTATAAAGAAGCTCATGTACAAAAAGACTTCCGCACTATGCAATTCCTTGACTGGTTTGTGAAGGAACAAGGTGAAGAAGAACAAAGCGCTGAAGAACTTTGTCAACGTTATGATATGTTTGGCAAAGATCCGAAAGGGCTATATCTACTGGACAGCGAGCTGGGCAGAAGAGCATATGAAGAACCCGACTTAACTCTGTAACCATTTTTCAGTAGTTGAAAACAGTTAAAAGTCCTCGCCTTTTTTATACGCGGGGACTTTGTTTTTGATTGCACGGGCACTCCAACGTCTGAAAATTAAATTAACTGAACTTGAAGTATTTTTAGAACTCACACTTCTCTATTTTTTTGTAACTTTGTACCAAATCTAATAGTCATAATACTTTTTTGACCGTTTGAATCATCTTTTTGGAAAATGATTGACAACACTTTATTTCACAATAAAAAAGTAGTTTATCACACGCTCGGATGTAAACTGAATTTTGCAGAATCTTCTGCCATTGGAAAGCAACTAACCGATGAAGGTTTTGTGAAGGCACGTGCCGGAGAAGAAGCTGATGTGTGCATCATCAACACCTGCTCTGTGACGGATACTGCAGATCACAAATGCCGCCAAGCAATCAACCGCCTAAATCGGCTGCACCCAAATGCCAAGATGATTGTAACCGGTTGCTACGCACAGCTAAAACCCAATGAAATAGCCTCGATAGAAGGTGTGGATCTTGTGCTGGGAGCCAATGAAAAATTTGACTTACTTAACTATCTTAAGAAATGGGATGACGCATCTGAAACAAAAATTGATCGAAGCAACATCTTAAAGGTAAAAGAATTTAGACCGGCTATTTCGCACGATGATCGGACGCGTCATTTCCTAAAAATACAAGACGGATGCGATTATTACTGTACTTATTGCACTATCCCGTTAGCAAGGGGTCATAGCAGAAGTGGAACGATAGCCGAAACTGTTAAAATGGCACAAGATGTCATTGCTTCGGGAGCAAAAGAAATCGTTTTGACAGGAGTAAATACCGGTGAATTTGGGAAAAAAAATGGCGAAAACTTTATTGACCTGTTGAAAGGACTGGATAGTATTGACACCGAAGTACGCTATCGAATTTCGTCCGTTGAACCTAACTTAATGACCGAAGATATTGTAAAATTTGTATCCGAGAGCAAATGTTTTGCGCCTCACTTTCATATACCGCTTCAAAGTGGGAGTAACAAAGTATTAAAACTGATGCGAAGAAGATACACCAAAGAAGAGTTTGCCGAAAAGATAGCTATAATCAGACATTATCTTCCGAACGCTTTTATCGGAATAGACACCATTGTAGGCGTTAGGGGTGAAACGATTGAGTGTTTCAACGAAAGTGTTGATTTTCTTCAAAACCTTGATTTTTCACAACTTCATGTCTTCACTTATTCAGAAAGATCAGGAACTAAAATGCTTGAAATTAGCCACAACGTTCCGATAAAAGAACGTAAACGCCGAAGCAACCTGTTGCACAAAATTTCGGATAAGAAAACAAACGCATTCTACGAAAAACAAATCGGTAAACACGCTAATGTACTTTGGGAAAATAAGCGTGATGCCGGCTTTATGTACGGATTTTCAGAAAATTATGTGCGATTAAAAAGACCCTACAACAAAGCGCTAATCAACACATTTGAAAATGTTGTGATTTCAAACGACAATATTGCTCTGACGGATTTGGGCTTACAATAAAAAATATATCCGTTGACTTGGAAAGATTTTTTAGTCGTACTCCGAGTCAATTCAACGAACAATAAATTACCAAAGAACAAAGCTATTAATGTTGTGAAACGAGCTACTCAGAACACAACTTGAGCAACAAATTAACTTAAAACTTATGCTGACCAAAAGAATCATCCCTTGCCTCGATGTAAAAGACGGGAAAACAGTAAAAGGCATCCATTTTGAAAACATAAAAACCGTAGGCGACCCTGTGGAATTTGGAAAAAGATACGCTGAAATAGGTGCTGATGAACTTGTTTTCCTAGACATTACCGCCACGAATGAGAAAAGAAAAACACTATCTGAACTGGTATCACGCATTGCTGCTGAAATTGATATCCCGTTTACGGTTGGTGGAGGTATTTCATCGGTTGAAGATGCATCACTATTGCTTAACAGCGGTGCCGATAAAATTTCAATAAACACGGCTGCAGCACGTAATCCTCAATTAATCAAAGATTTGGCAGATGAATTTGGATCTCATTGTATTGTTCTGGCTATTGACGCAAAATTTGTTGACGCTCAATGGTACGTTTATTTGAACGGCGGAAAAGTACCAACCAATATTAAAGCCGTAGACTGGGCAGAAAAAGCTGTTGAACTTGGCGCCGGAGAAATTTTGCTTACTTCTATGAGTCATGACGGGACCAAGAAAGGATTTGCTTTGGATATAACACGTGCGGTTTCAGAAGCGGTTGATGTACCGATTATTGCCAGTGGAGGCGCTGGAAATATGGAGCATTTTGTTGATGTTTTTAAATTCGGGAAAGCTGACGCGGCACTTGCAGCAAGCATTTTCCACTACGGAGAGATTACTATTCCAAACTTGAAGAAATATTTAAAAGAAAAAGGCATCGAAGTTAGGATATAACTAAAATGCCTTTTGTAAGTATTTGAATTTCCTCTGCAAAAACTATTTTTTACTTCAAATATTCTCTTTGAAGTTTTAACGCGTACTCCATGCTCACCTTATTTTTAGGGTCAATCAACCTCGGGTCCATCTTCGGTATTTTAACATCTATGTTGACCGGCACATTATCTGGGTCGGCAATTTGCTCTTTATTAGCTTCGTATATATAAACCCAGAAATTAGGATGATTATAATACTGACGAGCAAAACGAGTGAGCTGACTTCCGGGAACCATTTTCTCTACTGCCAAAAACTCCGTATAGTTCCGAGGAGTAGCATAGATATCAGAATCTGATACAGCCGCTCCAGACGCCGATATTGAATCAATAGCTGTGTCTTTTTGCAACATAACAAGAGAGTCGCCATTTTCTCGTGCCGATATTCCCTTAGCTAACGAATCTGCAATGTATTCCTGCCTTTGTCCGTTTTTTTTCGTTCTTATTGTTTTTTTAATATGAGAAGATGCGAACCAACCTATTAACACACCCAATATGACAAGCGAAAGTAATACAAGCAACCAAGCTGGTATTTTTCGTGCTGATTTTTCATCATCGTCAAACATCAAATCATCATCGTTTATAACGTCTTCAGTCACGTCTTTACCCAATTTGTCAGATGTTATACCTTCTGTTTCTGAAATTTGAGAGCCTGAAATTTCATTTTCAGCATCATTTTTTTTATCTATTTCCTGTTCAACCAAAATCTCTTCATCTGATTTTTCAGCGTTGGTTGCTTGGTCTTCTTTTATTTCTTTTAATTCATCATCTTCGGAAATATCAACTTCTTTTTCATCCTCCATCTTTGCTTCCTCATCTACAACAATAGCATTAGAATCAGCAGGATACAAAACCGCCACTTCCCGAATAATATCAAAATCATCATCTGATTCTTCAATAGCAAACTGCTCTTTTTCTACATAATCATCTCCAAAATCATCAATTTCCTCCACATCATCATCGTACTCATCATCTTCAAAATCAACGTCATCATCAAGCACTTCACTCTCGTCTTCCTGATTATTTTTCTTTGCCGACATCGCGTAAATATCTGACAAGATACTTTTGATTTCAGAAGCCTGAGAAGTGAAAAAGCGCAACCCTTGATCTTGATCTGTTTTTTCATCGGATTCGGAATCGTCATTGCCTAATTTTTCAGTTCCTTTCACATCCTCCTCATCCGATGGCAACGGCACCGCTTCCAAATGAGCAAACGGTTCATTAATTACATCTCGAAGTTCGTTTTCAGGCACAAAAACCGTTCGGTAAAACCCGGGAATAATAATTTCATTGCCGGTATTCACGTCAATGCTTCGACGAGCTTCGTACCATTGCAATTTGAATGTACCGAATCCTTTTACTTTCACGCTTTCGCCTGATAGCAAGGCGTCTTCAATGGTCGAAAGAAAAACTTTGATAAATTCTTCAGCCGTTTTTTTTGTCGTTTTATTATCCTTAATCATCCATTCAATGATTTCAGGAATCGATATTTTTTCCTTGCTCATGGTATTTTAGAGTTTTGTGTTAATTTTTTCTTTCAGAATAAGGCTTTGCTTAAAATTCAAAACCAATTTTGGCGGTATCAGCGATCGTTTTTTGGTTGAAGGATGAACTGAAACACGTTCAACACGTTTTACTACATCAAAAACGCCAAAACTCTGAAAACCAATTGAATTACCTTCTTTTAATTGAGAGATACAGCACTCTAAAAAGCTATCGAGCAATTCTTGAGTCTCGCTTTTCGTGATGTTCATCTTCATAGCAACGCTAGTAATAAGTTCTTTGTTATTCATTTTTTGATAAAATATGTTTAAACGATATTTTTCGGGTTAAAATTAGGATAGTTTCCCAAGTAACTCAAAATCAGACGAATTAATGATTTCAACCTCATAAAATTCTCCGATTTGAACTCCTTGTGAATCAATCGGAATCAGCACTTCCTGATCCACTTCGGGCGAATCAAACTCAGTACGCCCCACAAAATAATTCGGCTCTTCCCTATCGATAATTATTTTCAGCGTCTGCCCAATTTTTTGACGGTTTATTTCAGCTGAAATTTCCTGCTGAATAGTCATTATTTCCCCCAAACGGCTTTGTTTTACCTCTTCAGGAATATTATCGGTGTAATTTTTATAAGCAAATGTCCCGTCCTCGTGCGAATAAGCAAATGCACCCAACCTTTCAAAACGGATATCACGCACAAACTGCTTCATCTCTTCAAAATCCTGTTCCGTTTCATCGGGATGCCCTACAAGCATCGTGGTACGTAAATGAATTCCGGGAACTTCCTTTCGGATTTTTTCAATCAATGCATAGGTTTCCGCTTTCGAAATGTGGCGATGCATTTTTTCCAGCATCGAATCGCTGATGTGTTGAAGCGCCAAATCAAGGTATTTACACACGTTTTTGCGCTCGCGCATCACCCGAAGTACATCAAACGGGAAGTGAGTGGGATAAGCGTAATGCAGGCGTATCCACTCCACACCCGGAATATCAGAAATGCGCTCCACCAGTTCTGCCAGCTTCATTTCCTTGTAGCGGTCAATGCCATACGACGACAAATCCTGTGCAATAAACTGAAATTCCTTAACACCCTTTGCAACCAACATTTTTACCTCTTCTACAATGTCATCCATCGGGCGTGAGCGATGCCTACCTGTGATTATAGGGATGGCGCAGTACGAACAGGAACGGTTGCATCCTTCGGAAATTTTGATATAGGCATAATGTGAAGGTGTTGTCAATGAGCGCTCTAAACGCAAATCAGCACGAAATTCCTGTCCTATTTCTTTTAGAATATCGGTGTAATTAAACTTCCCAAAATATTTATCTACCTCCGGAATTTCAGCTTCAAGCTCAGCAAGGTACCGTTCTGATAAACAACCCATTACAAACAATTTGGACTTCTCCGTTTTTCGTTCTGCCAATTCCAAAATGGTGTTGATGCTCTCCTCTTTCGCATCACCGATAAAACCACACGTGTTAACCACAACGATTTCTCCATCGGGATTTTCAGCATCATGGCGCACCTTGTATCCCAGCGCATCAAACTGGCGCATCAGCTGTTCGCTGTCCACCAAATTTTTTGAGCAACCAAGCGTGATAATATCTACGGTGTTTTTTTGCATTAAAATTTAGTAATTTGCAATATCAAAACATCATTACTCAAACAACGATTTCACAAATTCTTCTTTGTTAAATACCTGCAAATCAGTCATTTTTTCACCCAAACCAATGTATTTTACCGGGATTTTGAATTGGTCTGAAATGCCGATTACCACACCGCCTTTGGCTGTTCCATCTAGTTTTGTTACCGCAAGTGCGTTCACTTCCGTAGCTTTGGTGAATTGCTTGGCTTGTTCATAGGCATTTTGTCCCGTAGAGCCATCTAAAACCAACAATATTTCATGGGGTGCATCAGGTACAACCTTCTGCATTACTTTTTTAATCTTAGTCAGCTCGTTCATCAGGTTGATTTTGTTGTGCAGTCGTCCTGCCGTATCGATAATTACCACATCGGCATCGTTTGCCTTGGCTGATGCTAGCGTATCATAAGCCACCGAAGCCGGATCGGAACCCATGCTTTGCTTCACCACAGGGACATCTACCCTTTCACCCCAAATCATCAATTGCTCCACCGCCGCTGCACGAAATGTATCGGCTGCCCCGAGATAAACTGTCTTACCGGCTTTTTTGAAGTGATAAGCCAACTTGCCTATGGTTGTTGTTTTGCCCACTCCGTTCACGCCTACCACCATAATCACGTAAGGTTTAGCAGGAAGTGGTTCATCAAAATCCTTTACTTGCTCTTCACTATTTTCAGCTAATAGAGCTGCAATTTCCTCCTGTAATATTTTGTTAAGTTCATTGGTGTTCAAGTATTTATCGCGAGCCACGCGCTTTTCAATCCGCTCAATAATCCGCAGCGTAGTATCCACTCCCACATCTGACGTAACGAGCACTTCTTCTAAATTGTCGAGCACTTCATCATCTACTTTCGACTTGCCGGCTACAGCCCGCGAAAGCTTTGTAAACACATTTTCTTTGGTTTTAGCTAAACCTTGATCAAGTGTTTTCTTCTTTTCCTTGTTAAAAAGTCCAAAAAAAGCCATTGAATTAAAATTTTATAGTTGGAATATTAGTTTCGGATATCGAACGGCTGACATTGAAAGTCTATCAAATCCGTATCACAAAATTACTCCTTTTTTAATAAAAATAAAAAAATCCTTCCATCAAAAAATGAAAGGATTTTAATATTTGATTTTTAGACAATAATTATTTTGCCAAATATTCTTTTACTTTATCATTGTGCACCATTTCTTCTTGGAATACGTACGCACCAGTTTTGGGTGATTTTACCATTTTAATCACCTTGGATAATGTGCGACCTTCACCTTTCTGTAATGTTGCTACCGCTTTCTTTGCCATTGTAATCTCTCCTTATTTAATTTCTTTATGAATAGTCATTTTTCTCAGGATGGGGTTGTATTTTTTCAACTCCATTCTACCCGGGGTGTTTTTTCTGTTTTTTGTAGTTATATAACGCGAAGTTCCCGGCAATCCACTTTTTTTATGTTCGGTACACTCTAAAATAACCTGTACAGTTTCTTTATTTTTTTTTGACATTTTGTGTCCCCCTTATTTTATAAAAAACCTTTATCTGCAGCTTGTTTAAGCGCTGCATCCAAACCAATTTTATTAATTGTACGTAATCCGGCTGCGGAAACTCTTAAATCAATCCACAAGTCTTGCTCCGCCCAGTAGAACTTTCTCTTGAATAGGTTCACACCAAACTTACGTTTTGTACGACGCTTGGAATGTGAAATATTATTTCCTACCATCGCTCTTTTACCGGTTATTTGACAAATATTTGACATCGTCTTATCGCTTAATTTTATATCTAAATAATTTTTCTCAAAACAGTGTGCAAAAATAACGCTTTCTTTTTAATCTTGCAAATAATCTTTGAAATATTTCTGCCTTTCTGATTTTTACCACATTAATTGTTGTAAATTCCAATAGCACAAACATTCCGCGCTAAGAGAGTTTATTAGCTTTTAATTGGCTTGCAGCAATTTCCAGCTGTTCGTACCACTCTGTGCCAAACTGCCTGATTAACGATTCTTTCAAAAACTTATATACAGGAATATTGAGAGTTCTTCCATTCGTTCGAGCACAGTCGCATACATTCCACTTATGAACGTTTACTGCAGTTAAACCTTTGTATTTCTGTAAACGAACCGGATACAAATGGCAGGAAATGGGTTTGTAAAAATTAATTCTGCCCTCCCGATAGGCTTTTTCTATAGCACATTTCCATACCCCTTCTTTTCCCTTATAAGCAAAAACACATTCTTTATGCCCAACGAGTGAAGTAACCGCTTCTCCATCATCATCTATATAATAAACTCCCTGTTTTTCTATTACTTTTCGAGATGCTTTTGAAAGGTCTTTCCATACATGGGGCAACACTTTTTTCAATTTCTCAATTTCATCCTGTTCAAGGGGAGCACCAGCATCACCTTCCACACAACAAATTCCTTTACACGCCTGTAAATTACATACAAACCACTCATCAAGCAGGTCTAAACTTATTACTGTATCATCTATTTGTAGCATCTTTCTAAATTACAATTGATTCATCCTTCGCTGAACGACTATATAATATTATATGTATAAATGAGTTTTATGGAAAAAAGTCGGTTTTATTGAATAGAAAAAAGCGTATCAAAAGCCTCTGTTCTGACACGCTTAACAATTATTTTCATTATTTAACTAATTCGATTGACTTTCAGCCTATTCCGCAGCTTGCTGATCAGGATCAACCGGCTGTGGAACCTCTCCAAAATTAGGAACTGCTGTTCCTTCTTGAATTTGACGACTAATATCAGCCGATTCACCTTTAATGGCTGATTCTAATTCAGTTGGCTGCGTGCTTCCTGAGCGAATACCTACGGCAAATATTGAAAGAACCACCATGAAAGTAGCTAATCCCCAGGTTGCTTTTTCAATAAAATCGGTTGTTTTGCGAACTCCCATGAATTGATTTGACGACTGAAAACCGGCCGCCAACCCTCCACCTTTCGAATTTTGAACCAAAACCACTAGAGTTAATAAAACTGCTGCAATGATTATGAGAATGATTAATGTTGTATACATGTATAACTAAATTTTTATAACTTTCTTTAAAAAACGAATTTGGTCTGCAAAGTAAACACTTTTTTTTGGATTTATCAAATATAATTTTTCTAAAATTTCGATCGCCTCTTCGTATTTTTTTTCTTTGATATATGCTTTGGCCTGAGCTTCGTATTCATTAAAATTTGCTTCTATTTCTAAATCCTTGCCCAATTTTTCAATCGATTCCTTTTTTTCTGTTGGTTTAATTGCTGAAGCTTTGCTGAGTGTTTCAGATTTTGCCTGCATCGTCTTGCGTGCGGTTTTAAGCCTTTCTGCAATAGCCTGAAGTGAGCCTCGAGTACGTTCATCCTTACTTTCAAGGATATCAATCATGTCAAAATAGCTTCCCGTCATTGACGCTCTCTCCTCTTTTAATGAAGAACTTGCTTTTACTTTTTCTTCAGGATGAATGAAAAAAAATAGATTTCGTCTATTTGCAGCAAAAAGCGCTGTTTTCTTCAACTCGCTGTTGTAATAAATACTGTTTGAAACATGAAGTGACTTTAAATACAACCAGCGTGATATACCGAAATAGGGATATTTCTCAATAAGTTCCCGCAAATCACTCTGATGCGACTCTTCAATAGAATCGGGATTTCTTACTAATTGTATAAATTTTTCATAAGTCATTTTGTAGATAAGAGACGTTTAGATTTTCTGACTAAAAGCTAAAAAAACAGATTACCACCTTGCCACCGTATCGTTATAGATTTTATCCACAATTTCTTTTACAAGCAAATCTACCAATTCATCTTCTACATCGCTCAACATCTGATTACTATCAAAAAGCTGTGAAGCCGAATAACGGGTTTCAAAGTCTTGTTCCGGATTTTTCGTGTCGGTAAATCTAACATTGATGACCAAAGTTAATTTTGTTTCCGAAGCATACGAGTCGGCACTAATAGCCATAGCCTGAAGCTGATACCCTACAATCTCTCCTTCCAGGTGCATATCACCACCATCACGCAGCAACGATAACTTGGTAGAACGAGTGTATTTATCTTTCAAAGCTTCTGTAAAGAACTGAGAAAGAGTTGGATTAACCAGTTCTGCATTGTTTGGAAAATCGACAATCGAAATACTTTTGTACTTGGAGTAATCCAGCGAACCACCGGTAAATCCATACGAGATTTTGCACCCGGACACAACAATCAATACAGCCAATAAAGTGGCTAATTTAATATACTTACTCATACAGTTTCTGCAGTTTAGACTACACATCAATTTCGTATTCTTTAATTTTACGATATAATGTACGTTCTGAAATTTGTAGTTCTTCAGCAGCCGGCTTGCGTCTTCCTCGGTGCTTTTCGAGCGCACGAATAATCATTTTTTTCTCCATATCAGCAAGACTCATCACTTCTTCCTCTTCATCATAATCTTCCACATCTTGGATTAATTCCACATCATCCACATCATCAAGTTTATGTGTAATGTCGTGTGAAATCAAATCCGCTGTATGCACTGTTGGCGTTGTAGGTACTGATTCTATCGGATGGTGAATAATGGCAGGTTTAATACTGGTTTCGTTGATGTGCATCGTTTGATCTGCCATCAGTTCATTCACCACTTTTTTCAGCTCCATCATGTCTTTTTTCATGTCAAACAACACCTGATACAGAATTTCTCGCTCACTGTTGAAAATTTTTCTTCCAGACTTGTCGGCTGAGAAAACAGCTGGTAGTTTTTCCATATCTTCATCGGGAAGATACGAACGAAGAATGGAAGCAGATATTTCACGTTCCTGCTCAATAACGGAAATTTGCTCTGTCACATTTTTCAGCTGGCGGACATTTCCATTCCAATAATAATTTACCAACACCTGCTTGGCATCTTCGGTAAGTCGAATTGGCGGCATTTTATATTTATCGGCAAAATCAGCTGCAAATTTCCTAAAAAGTAAAGGAATATCCTCTTTTCGTTCTCTTAACGGTGGAATAAAAATAGGCACAGAGTTTAATCTATAATATAAATCTTCTCGGAAACGACCTTCCCTAATCGCACGAGGTACATCCATATTCGTTGCTGCCACTACACGCACATCGGTTTTCTGTGTTTTGGAAGAACCCACTTTAATAAACTCACCGGTTTCTAACACACGCAGCAAGCGAACCTGTGTGGCAAGGGGTAGTTCGGCCACTTCGTCCAGAAAGACAGTTCCGCCGTCTGCCACCTCAAAATAACCTTTACGGTCGGCAGTAGCACCTGTAAATGAGCCTTTTTCATGTCCGAAGAGTTCAGAATCTATCGTCCCTTCCGGAATTGCCCCGCAATTGACTGCGATGTAGGTTCCATGTTTGCGGTAACTATTTGTATGTATGATTTGGGGAAAATTCTCCTTCCCTACCCCGCTCTCGCCCGTAATCAGCACAGATAGGTCGGTGGGAGCTACTTGCACCGCAACATCTATAGCACGGTTCAATGCTTCGGAGTTTCCGATAATTCCAAAACGCTGTTTAACTGCCTGTAATTCTGATTGTTTCATTTAAATATTTATAAACAAAGATTTTGAAGGTACATAAATTGACGCGGCTGACAATTTGACCTACTTTTTGCTGACAAAATTACAAAAATATTTACGAACGAGCTATTAAAATAAATTAAAAATGAAAATATTAAGATTGAACAATACTTAAAAGTGTAAATTATTTGTTTTATCCCCTTTCAAAGTGTTTCATATCTTAATTTATTTTGTTATTTTTGCAAAGCTTTAAGTTAAAAATAGAATAATCTGATTATCAAAATAATAAACTATTTCTTATGAAACCAATGATTAAAAGCCCGTTGCAAATTGCACGCGCGAGTTATCAGCCAAAAGTACCTAAGGCACTGAAAGGCTATGTTGTTATTAACGAAGGTGAAAAAACTGAATCCGCAGATGACCAAGAAGAGATAAAAAAACTATTCCCAAACACTTACGGGATGCCACTTCTCTCATTTGCCGAAGGCGAAAAAAAGGACTATGGCCCAATTAACGTAGGTGTAATTTTATCGGGTGGACAAGCACCGGGCGGGCACAACGTAATTTGTGGTATTTTTGACGGAATTAAAAAACTGAATCCGGATAGCAGATTGTACGGTTTCCTTGATGGTCCGATCGGACTAGTGGAACACAAATACAAAGAACTAACCGCTGAAATAATTGATGAATACAGAAATACCGGAGGCTTTGACATCATCGGTTCTGGACGTACGAAACTGGAAACTGAAGAACAGTTTAAAAAAGGTGCTGAAATCTGCAAAAAGCTAAACATCCAAGCCATCGTAATTATCGGTGGTGATGATTCCAACACCAATGCTTGTGTTTTAGCTGAATACTACAAACAGCACAATTACGATATCCAAGTAATCGGTTGCCCGAAAACCATTGACGGAGACTTGAAAAATGAAATGATTGAAGTATCATTCGGATTTGACACTGCTTGCAAAGTTTATTCTGAACTTATCGGGAACATCCAGCGCGACGCCAGTTCATCAAAGAAATACTATCACTTTATCCGCCTAATGGGACGTTCAGCTTCACACATCACGTTGGAGTGTGCTCTACAAAGCCAGCCAATCATTGCACTGATTTCTGAAGAAGTAGAAGCGAAAAAGCTAACGCTAAACGACATCGTAGAAGATATTGTAAATGTTATTGTTGATAGAGCCAATCATGGACTAAACTACGGTACAGTACTAATTCCCGAAGGACTGATTGAGTTTATTCCGGCTATGAAAAAACTGATTGCCGAGCTGAACGATATGCTTGCTCACAACGACGACTTCGCCGCACTACAATCGCCCGAAGAACAACGAGAGTACGTTAAAAGTAAGCTTACACCGGATAGCCTCGCTATTTATCGGAGCCTACCGAAGAGCATCGCACACCAGCTTACACTGGACCGCGACCCACACGGCAACGTACATGTTTCATCCATTGAAACGGAAAAGCTATTGATAGATATGGTAGCCAAACGTTTGGCACAACTGAAAGCCGTTGGCAAATACAATGGTAAATTTTCTACTATCAATCACTTCTTCGGTTACGAAGGACGCTGCGCCATTCCGTCCAACTTTGACGCCAACTATACTTACTCACTCGGTATCACAGCATCTATCTTGATTGCCGAAGGTAAAACCGGCTATATGGCAGCCGTACGTAACTTGACGGATCCCGCTGAAGAATGGCAAGCCGGCGGAGTGCCTATCACGATGCTGATGAATATGGAGCGCCGCCACGGAAAGATGAAGCCGGTAATACAGAAAGCACTGGTAGATTTAGAAGGAGAGCCGTTTAAATTCTTCGCAAAACACCGCGAAAAATGGGCAGATCCGGAATCAGACTTTATCTATCCGGGACCTATCCAATATTTTGGACCCACCGAAGTGTGTGACCAGCCAACAAGAACATTGTTGCTTGAAAAAGGTTATTAATTAATAAGCAAACAAAATAGAAACAAAAAAGCCCCGAAATTGGGGCTTTTTTAAGGCTAAAAAACATAGGCACCGTCTGGTGAGCTCGGTTTTTAAGCCTTATTAAATTTTACTTTTGTGAAAAAGAATTTTACGCATTTCTTCCTGATTCTTTTATTAGGAAGTTTTCTACTGATTCAGGGTTGCAACAGTTGTAAAAAAGAAAATGGACAACATCTCCGACATAAGGATAAGAAGCTGGAAAACTGTATAGCAAAATCGCGTCCCGACGCGCGTGATTTGGTGAAAATCGAAAAAGAAATTGATGCCCGGCAGAAAACGGCTGCCATAGACACCTTCTTCCGAAACCGAGTTAGGGCGGGATTTAACGGCGCTCTGCTGGTGGAGCAGAAAGGTGTATTGCTCTATAAGAACATTCACGGATTGTCCAATCTGACAACGAAAGATTCGCTGAATTTTCAATCTACCTTTCAATTGGCATCCATCAGTAAAATTTTCACGGGAGTAGCCGTCATGCAGCTTGCGGAAAAGGGTAAAATTAAATTGAACGCCACCATTCAGACCTATATTCCCAATTTTCCGTACAAGGATATAACCGTTGCCAATCTGCTGTCGCACAGGAGCGGACTGCCTAATTACCTGCACTGTTTTGATAAGAAACAGAAGGATGAAAATGCAGGTTCTCCGACCAATGCAACGCTTGTGGATTGGTTTGCTAAGGCTAATCCGTTGGTGCCGCCTGCACGGAAAGCCAATACCGGATTTCAATACAACAATTCAAATTACGCTGTTTTGGCGCGTATCGTGGAAGTGGTTACGCGAAAACCCTTTGCCGAGTACATGCGTGATAAATTGTTCGTCCCGCTCGACATGAATTCAACGTACATCGACACGACGGCTACTGCAGAACAGCTGGCGACTAAAACGATCGGCTACGACGGCAAGCGCAAGCGCGAAAGGGACTTTTTCGACGGCGTGTATGGCGATAAGGGGATGTTTTCTAACGTTGACGATATGCTTAAATGGTATCATGCACTGCGTTCTGACTGTTTGTTGAAAAGAAGTTCGTTGGACAGCGCATTCGTACCGCGAAGCTTGGAGCGACCGAGCCGGCACAATTACGGGTACGGCTTCCGGCTGATGACCAATGTGCACGACATGACCAAAGTATATTACGTGTACCATGGCGGCTGGTGGAACGGCTATAGCAACATGTTTTGGATGGATTTCAAAAACGACTACGTGATCATTTTCCTTTCTAATAAGCGGAATCGGATCTCGTATGAGGTACAGCCGCTGATTAAAATTCTTGAGGGAGGCGATGCGGACAGCTATAACGAAAAAATAAACGGGGTGATTTAGGAAACCGCCTATTGCCATCCGTTTGAAACACGCAAAAGGGACGGTTACAAACCCCTTACGAGCCGTATCTTGAGTTATTCTTTTTCGATATCAATAGTATTTTCTACAATGTTGATATGCAGAAGTTTGAATTAAAACAAGGCCAAGATACAAACTGCATCTTAACTTTTGTTTACATGCCACTAAGTCATATCAAGGTATGCTGATTTATTGGTAAGAATTATCCGTATAACTCAGCTACTTGATTTTATACTTTGTATCGATTTTTTTCTTGACGATATTGTTTAGTTTACCTTTAATCAACTGCCTACGAAGTGGTTTTACAAGGTCGGTAAAGAGTTCGCCTTCCAGATGTCCGTACTCATGCTGCACGACGCGCGCACGGAAACCATCAAACTCTTCAATATGTTCGTTGAAGTCTTCATCCAAGTATTTCACTTTGATGTACTCGGGACGCACCACCGTTTCATTGATTCCGGGAATGCTTAGGCAGCCTTCATCCATAGCGATTTCTTCTTCACTCTCTTCCAATATCTCGGGATTTATCATGGTGATTTTGAAGGCAGCGAGCTCGGGGTTGTCTTCTTTGAAGGGTGCTAAATCAATGACCAACAACCGTATTGGCAGCCCTACCTGAGGTGCGGCAAGACCAACCCCATCGGCATGAGTCATCGTTTCGTACATGTTTTTAATCAGTTCATCCAGTCCGGGATAATCCTTGTCAATCGGCTCTGCCACTTTTCGCAGCACGGATTGACCGTATGTGTATATAGGTAGTATCACTTTAGTAAATAGTTAACAGTTAATAATTTATAGATTTTTTGATTAACGAAGTGTTTCCAAATAGCTCTGTAAAATAATCGTGGCGCTAATTTTATCT
>JAAYSS010000016.1 GCA_012518275.1 Bacteroidales bacterium | reverse complement strand
TGTAATAAGTTGGCGGAAGTGTACGGTATTCCGATTGAAGATATAGATCGGATAACTTCAAGAAATGCCGATAATTTGTTTTTTTAATCATCCAATACATTTCTAATTTTTTTATTCCTTGATTTATAGTTAATTTTGCAGCTGTTTTTTAAAGTCGTACTTCATGCTTTTATTTAGCAAGTAGTGTAGTATGGGTAAATACCTCGAGGTACGACTTATCAGGCTAAAATTTATTAATTAAAATTATAACAAACCAATGAGAACAAAAATTTTTACATTTCTGATTTTTTCAATTTTAGCTATAGGTACCATTAGTGCGCAGTCTCTCATGTATCTTAATATTTCAGCTGACGGGGGATTTGTAACTAACTCCGTTGAGGACAGAAAATTTGGTATTGGTGGTTCTGCAGCTTTCTTTTTACAAGATAATTTGATTGCAAAAACAGATAGACATTTCTGGACAATTACTGCACGTGCCTTTAACAACCCAATCCGTGACGGCAAATTTATAACCAGCGTACTTAACAAAAAAGCCGACGCTTTCAATTACCTTGGACTGCTTGCAGGATACAGAATAGCTACAGGCGATATGCAAAATGGGTTTTACTTGGAGCCACGCGTGGGTATACATATTCCTGCAACTAGGAAACCTGGATTACTTTTTTCTCCAACGGTAGGTTATGCCACTCACGGCTTTCAATTAGGTGCTTTCGGTGATTTCGGATTCACAAATAAAAATCTGGTAATTGGAAAACAAAACTTCATTACTATAGGTGTTAGCTTGGGATATAATTTTAATTTATAATAAAACAATCTTTCAAAAAGAAATATGAGATGCCCTTCCGGAGAATCTTGAGGGGCATTTATTTTACTGGTATTTACCCGATTTTCATAAGCTTTTCTCTACTAATCAAACTTAGGCACAATAATTGTTAAGACTTTTCACCATCCAATACTTGAAAAACACATCATTATTAATCAATTTTTATATACTCCCATATTGTCCTATTTGAAAACGAATTAGTGTAAATAGGTAATATAATAAAATTAATTTGTATTTTTGTGAAAATTTATTCACGATAATGATTTAGCATATGAGTTCAAAAAACATATTAGTTACGGGAGGTGCGGGGTTTATCGGTTCCAATCTTACGGAAGCTCTATTGAAAAAGGGACACACAGTAAGAGTTTTAGACAACTTTGCGACAGGCAAAATGGAGAACTTGCTCCCGCTTTTCCAAACCTTTCCAACAACATTCAAACTTCTTGTCGGAGATATTCGTAATCTTGAGGATTGCCGAAAAGCTGTTGAAGGTGTAGAATACGTATTCCATCAAGCAGCACTTGGCTCTGTGCCTCGTTCGATTAAAGACCCCATTACGTCAAACGAAGTTAATGTTTCCGGTTTTTTGAATATGCTTGTGGCCAGTCGTGATGCTGAAGTGAAACGATTTATTTACGCAGCAAGTTCTTCTACCTACGGCGATAGTATAAGTTTACCTAAAAAGGAAAATGTAATCGGGAACCCGCTTTCACCTTATGCCATTACGAAATATGTCAATGAATTGTACGCCGATGTTTTCGCCAAAACGTATGGCTTGGAAACCATCGGATTGCGTTATTTCAATGTTTTCGGTCGCAAGCAAGACCCGAACGGAGCCTATGCTGCCGTTATCCCTTTGTTTGTGAAAAATTTGATGCAGCATGAATCTCCTGTAATCAATGGCGACGGAGAAAACAGTCGTGATTTCACCTATATCGACAACGTGATTCAAATGAATATTCGGGCAATGGAAACAGAGAATCCGGAGGCGATAAATCAAGTGTACAACACAGCCTACGGGGAGCGCACCACGCTGAATCAGTTGGTTGTATACCTGAAAGAATACCTCTCGGAGTATGATAAAGAAATCAAAAATATCAAAGTGATTCACGGACCAAACAGGCCCGGAGACATTCCACATTCACTCGCGAACATTGACAAGGCAAAAACGTTATTAGGTTATGACCCTCAGTTTTCAATGAAAGAAGGATTAAAAGAAGCCGTGAAATGGTATTGGGAGAATTTGTGAATAGTGAATGGTGAATAGTAGATAGTGAATAGTGTGAAAGTAGTATTATCATTTAGGGATTTAGATGTATGGAATAATGCAATGAATTTAGTAGATGAAGTTTATTCCCTCACTAAAAGTTTTCCGAAAGAGGAGTTGTTTTGTCTAACATCACAGATAAGGAGAAGTGCGGTTTCTGTTCCTTCTAATATTGCAGAAGGATTTGATAGAAAAAACACGAAAGAGTATGTGCAATTTTGTTATATCGCTTTGGCTTCGCTAAGTGAGTTAGACACACAGATAGAAATAGCTTATAGACAAAAATATGTTACAGAGATAGATAAAATTCAAGAAAAAATAATCATAATAAGAAAACAATTATTTGCTTTAATAAAAAGTTTAAGAAC
>JAAYSS010000015.1 GCA_012518275.1 Bacteroidales bacterium | reverse complement strand
TCGTTATAACGAACATAGAGTTAATAGAGAAAATCGAAGGAGAGAAAAGCTTGAAGATCCTTTTGAACTGAATGGTGTTGGTAGCTGGTTTTCCATCAATCTTTCAAGTGAGGAGAGATTGTTTTGGAAAGCAGACTGCCTGAATGCAGAATTGACAGAAATAGAAGATCTCTATGGATCTCCTAACGACAAGGTCTATTTTAGATTACCGAGAACGAGTGAAAACCAATTAAGTGGATACTTGTATGTTACTACAAATAATGGGAAAAATTATAAACTTTCGGAGCACATTATAGAGGACTTCTCTTGGGATGGAACAACAAGATCTTACTATATGAACGGCTGGGGAGAAGTGACAACAGATAAACCTCAAAATCGTGTTTTGGATTTTAGACCACATCAGAAAAAGATTAGTAATGAGATAAAAGATAGAAATACTAATTGGGATGACAAACTTATGTTAATCCAGATACTTTATGATGTTGCTGATAAAAATGGCTGTGTCTCTCAGGCTAAAATAGTTGCAGCGTTAAATTTTGTTCTCCAATATTATGGACTTGATCCAACGAGGAGGAAGCGTAACAATCTGATCTATGCCTTGAGACGTCTTGGTTATATGATAGCTCATTACAACAGTGAAAAACATGCCTACACCAATCAACTAATTCCTTATTACCTCTCTCCCACAAACTATAGCTTTGATGGTGCAGGAGGCTTAATAAATGCTCATGTGATTAAGGGAGTATATAGTTGTAAGGAATGGGACTGTTTAATTAATAAAATTGATCAAAAAAAAATTAAGCGTTGTACCCCCTATAACCCCATTGATTTGGGGACATATCCAGAGTATCAATGCTTGCCTGATATGTTACTACTTTCTTCTTCAGGGTATGAATTGAGGGGGAATTGGCATCTTTTGGTTTGTCCGCCTTCGCACGATGTGATAGATATAATGGCAAATATGAACGGCTTTTCCGATCACTTTCAATTAGAAATCCGAGGTGATCATTATCTTACTCCTAATGAATATGGCACGCCTTGTATAATTAGTGAGGGGGATCGAAAAGTATTATGTACAAAAAGAAATTCTGAATATTTCAAGCATAGGACATATATTAGAGAGAATAATGAGACTCATCCTATACCTATCCAATTGGCCAAATTGTACTGTCTGAACGAACATGATTTACCTGTTTGTATCATGAGAAGAACTCCAAATAGTACGATTGATCTTTCGAAAATCACTTTTTCAAAAGAGATGTCAATACCCGAATTATTTGATATCGCTTTATGTGACCTCAACTTAGGGTTGCCAACATATGAGAGATTATTTATAGTTGAAGATGGTGATAATGAATCTTCTATCACTTATGGATGGAAATATTCAACCCATGCAACTACCCTAGATTATACACAGTTACAGATAGCCTTAGAAAAATTGTCTGCTAGGAGAATTGATGATTTTACAACCTCTTCAGCTATTTATTTGAGTATTAATAATAGGCATATTGGTTTAACGATGACACTTGTGAAGGATGATGAAACGTTTAATGATTCGTATGTCTTAAAAAGCAGAGGGGAAATCATCTCCTTTTCCCTTAATCGTATTAAGAAAGTTTATTACAAGACAAATGATGGATTTAATGAGGTAGCAGGCAAATCCTTGGAAGATAAATTATCAAGCATAATACTAAATAATCAGATTTTAACTGATGGGACTCCAAATAGTGAGGACATTGAAAGAGTCCAACAAAACCAGAATAAAGATGAAAACATTGTTGAAATTACAATAATAAAAAAATAAGTATGGCAATGAGTACAGAATACGAAAAGCTTTTATCCAAAGATCCCATTGGGGCATTTAAGAAAATCAATGAAAATTATCTCAGATACTTCACAACGATGTATCGTTTTAAAGATGACGCACTTGATGATAGAAAAAATGATCTACTGAAGGAGGCTAACAATTTGTATAGTGAATTATTTTGCGAACTCCTACCTAAGTATGAATCTTCAAATAAAACAATTGAACAGATTTGTAATGAATGGGATTGCGAATGCAAATTACCAGAAAAATTCAGTGAATTCATCAAAAGTGGGCTAATGAGTTATACCCCATATCGTCACCAGTATGAAATGCTAAAGAATGGGTATGGAAAAGGAGAGAATGTATTGATCACATCGGGGACTGGATCTGGTAAAACTGAATCTTTTATGCTTCCGATATTGGCATCCCTGTTAAGTGAGGCTAATCAGTGGAACAGAGCCACTTACGATGCTAATTGGTATAAAGAATTAAATAGTCAGAGAAATGGAGAGGATCGCCCAGCAGCAATCCGTACTCTACTCCTATATCCAATGAATGCATTAGTTGCAGACCAAGTTGCTCGTCTTCGAAAAACATTAGATTCAGAAAATGTAAGAGGATTTTTGGATAATAATTGTAATGGTAATCGCATATTCTTTGGCAGCTATAATGGAAATACGTTGAGAAAGCCAGATTTGAATAATCAAAAAAACATTAACCCATTGGAGTCAATGGCCGATAAAAGTTCTCGACTAACAAATAAAGTGGGAATTGACTCTGACGATATTTATGTGATTCCAAGATTTGACAATAAACATTTCTCTGCTGAAATGTTGCTGAGAGAAGATATGCAGGAAACACCCCCTGATATTCTTATTACTAACATTAGTATGTTGAGCATCATGTTAATGAGATCTGAGGAGCAGAAAATGCTTGATGCCACAAAGCAATATTTTGAAGAGAATTCTGATGCCGTTTTTCACCTTGTAGTAGATGAACTACACCTGCATAGGGGAACTGCAGGTGCTGAAGTGGCATTCCTTCTGAGAATGTTTTTAAATCGAATTGGAGTACTTCCAATGAGGTATGGAAAAAGAAATCCCCAGCTAAGGATTTATGCTTCAAGTGCATCTATAGAAAATAATGCAGAAACATATTTACAGGACTTTTTTGGCATATACGGTGAAGGGCCCCTTTTTCATATTCAAAAGGGATATGACTTTCCTCTTAATCCTACTGATGACACTTTGGATTATAACTGTTTTGAGGTTTTCGTTTCGGATGAGAAAAAGGGTAGAAATTTCTATTACTTGCAGAATGAGGAGGAACGTGAAATTACACAAAAACAATTCCTTGAAAGTATTCCTTATGAAGGCTCTTTTGATGAATTTATTAGAGATTTTTCAGAAAGGATTTATCAGGATTTACTAAATATTTCTCCACATAGAGCATTTTCGATTAAAGACCTCAAAAATCTACCAGGTAATCCGTCAATTGAAGCAATAAGAGGCTTTCTTATCTTCAGAGGTGCTGTTAATAATAACGAAGCATTACCCAATATTCGTTTTCATCAATTCTATAAGTACGTCGAAGGGTTGTGGGGAGAATTGTTACCAGACGGAGATGATAAAGGTCCAATTGGAGAGCTGAGCTATGAACCAAAGGAAGTTTCTCCAGATGGCTCACATAAGATGCTGGAATTATTACGTTGCGAGTGTTGTGGCGAGCTTTTCATTGGGGGAAATCGTAAGGTAATTGATAATAATAGAATTCTCATGACCTTAAACCAACCAGATATAGAGAAGATTCCGAATATGCAGGCAACCCCTATGGTTCAGCGTAAGACAATTGAAGAATATGTGGTATTCTGGCCAAATAAACAGGGAATAAGTGTAGATGGATATTATTCTGAAGGAGAACAATCGTATGAACGTTTTGGCCTTGTTAATATCAATGGTAAACATACACTTTCAGAAGATGGGAACAAAGGTGCCCATGGAGCTTGGAAAGAGGGATATCTAAATCCTTATGATGGCTCAATAAGTAGTTATTTAGATAGAGGTATTGATGAAAATAGATACATAAGAGGTTTTTACTACTATCCTAAGGGGGAAAATAATAATATGGTTAGTGAATATATGCAAGTGACTCTTAAAGCTCTTCCTTGTAAGTGTCCTGCATGTAATAAAGATTATTTATGGCGTAAGTATACTCAATCACCGATACGTAGTTTTAGAACTGGTATGGGAAGGAATAATCAATTACTGAGTAAGGAGCTTCTTTACCAATTAGATGCAGCTGGTAATAGCCTTTCTAAATTGATTTCTTTTTCAGATAGTCGGCAAGATGCAGCAGAACTATCAAAATTAGTTTCTCGTGAGCATTATCGAGATATGGTACGTCTTGCCTTTATTAAAATTATCAAGGATAAGATAGATTCTGTAGAGAGCGAGGAGTTAAGAATGGTAAAAGAAGATGTTATTACCGACATCGACAAAGGAAGAGACAATCGCAGAATTATGCGAACAATTAATCAGAGTGATCTGTCTCAAACTGAGAAGGATGCACTCTTAGCAATAATTGATAATATTGATTCTATTGAAACGAGGAAACAAGAAATTGAAGACTATATCCCTGAAGTTGATGTGATCGATCTAAACAATATGATTTCTACTGACAATGCTCAAATTGATGGGGAATTAATCGAAGCGCTTTTAAAACTTGGTATCAATCCATCAGGCACAGACTATGCCGATATGTACCCTTTGAACAATAAGTATTGGGATCAATGTTACGATTTTGATGATTTGAATATGATTCCAGACAAATCTAGAGAGAAAGTTGGGGCATACGGAAAGAAGATTTTGTTTGACGTTGTGTATGAAAATCTTCAGTCATATATCTTTAAAAATTGCTTCGGTCAGTATATGAATGTCAATACTGAGGTGGCAGGACTTGGCTATGTAGTTTCTGCAGATGTAAGCAATATTAATGAGGTCATAACATTAAGTGAAATGCTTTCAAATTATTTAGAGCAGAGCGGATTATCTGTTGAGGGGGTGATCAATGCTCTGATCCGAGTATTTGGTGATCACTATCGCTATAATGGTGATTTCAAACCAAAAGATTGGAATAACTACAATAGTTACCAGAAAAAAGTAAAGAACGTTATTAAGAAGATTTCAGAACTGTCAAAAAATAATGAGCAAAAATTAGGTAATCTACTAAATGTGGTTTTACAAAATGTGGCAACTGATCAACAAGGTAAACTCCAACTAAATAAGCCACTCCGTTTCAAGTTAGCTCATCAAGGAGATCCATATTACGAGTGTGATAAATGTGGTTGTATTCACCTACATCGTGGATTTGGGTTATGTACTAATACTGCTTGCCTTAAACCTTTACCAGATGAAATTTCAGGGTATGTTGAAGATTTGTGGGAAAGTAATTATATATCTTTTGATGTTATCGTTGAGCCTCGTGAACCTAGAAGACTCCATTCGGAGGAACTTACAGGACAGACGGATAATCAAGCAGATCGACTATTAAAGTTCAAAGATATTATTCTTGGAGATGATGAACATCAAATGGCAAATCAAATAGATCTCTTGAGCGTTACCACGACCATGGAGGTAGGAGTAGATATCGGAAGCTTACAGGCTATATACCAAGGCAATGTGCCTCCTACAAGGTACAATTATCAGCAACGGGTAGGTAGAGCTGGCCGTAGAGGGCAAGCCTATTCTGCTGCAGTAACCTTTTGCAGGGGAAGGAGTCATGATAATTATTTCTACGGAGAGCCAATGAAAATTATCACTGATAGGGTGCCGGATCCAACTCTTGCTGTAAATCCGAATGTAGGGGGAATTGAAAATTTGGTTATCCTCAAACGAGTCATCCTAAAGCACATCATTATGCTTATTTCAGCAGATAAGGAAGATTGGAAAGTTAAAGGTGGTACTTGTGGCCAATTAGGTGGTTCTGAAGCAGAAACCGCTGATTGGGAGGGTGCTGTTTTGCCTGTTATAAAAGAATGGTTTAAAGACAATGAAGAAGAAATTGATAATGTGATTCGCTATTATGTGGCTCAATATGATCAGCAAGATACCCTCTTTAATTCGCTACAAGAATGGATAGAAAGTACCGTTGATGAAATGAACACAGCTGTACAAAATGGCACATATAAAGATAATGCGCAAGCTATAATGGAAGCTGGACTTTTGCCGATATATGGGATGCCTGTGGTGGTCAGAAAGTTCTATCATGGTGGTGAAATAGTTCAAGATGATTGGAGAAATTACGAGTTATATAATAGAACTATTGAAAGACCATTAGAATTAGCTATTTCAGAATTTGCTCCTGGGGCTGTAAAAACAAAAGATTCAGCAGAATATGTCTCTGCTGGTATTACTATTCCTTTAGATAATATTACTGCTCCGTATAGTATGGATGAAATTGGCGAATATCAAAATAAGCTTAACCCCTTAGAACATAGTTATAACATCACGTTACTTGACAATGGGAATATTGGAAGTATTAGCCAGTACGATTCTGGAGAAATCAATCCCGAAGAGGGCACTTACAGATTAGTGATTCCAAAAGCTTTTAGAACAGAAAAAATAATTAACAACCAAGGGAATAGTAACGCAGAAGATGATACAAGAACTAATTTTATGCCTATATCAGTCTGGGTGGATGTACCCAATCCAAATTATAATGAAATAGAGGGAGGAACTGCAATATGGAGCGTTTGGAATGGGGCTCATCAATTTGGAAATGTCTGGTATATTAATGACAATAATGGAAGACTATTTGAAGGTAGAAGAGCATGGAAGAGCTATATAAACAAAAGGAAGAAAATAATTAAAGCCTCTGAACCTAAATTTATTGGTGGTGACTTAACAGATGTAGATCCTGATCTACTTATGAATAATGCTCCCAATTTTATGTCGTTTACTCATGGAGATGGATGGCATGGTGCTGAAAATACAGAAACTATAGCACTGGGAGCCAAAAAGGTGACCGACATTCTCTGCTTGACACTTGATCTTGAGAAAATACCTCTTGAACTTAATCTTAATGCGAATGCCTACGATGGTTTTAGCAGATCAGCTATTATTGCAGGTTTTTATTCAGCAGCAACGTTGATTCAAAGAACATTTGCTGATAGTATTGATGTACAACCTGAAGAGATAGAAATTAGTGAGGTGAAAATAGATCCAGATTCAGGTATGCCATCAGTTTATCTGAATGATAAAGCCGCTAACGGTGCTGGATTTATCTCGCTTTTGTTGACTGAAGGCAATTCAGAAAAGATCAAATTGGTAGAGATTATGGAAGATATTGTCTCAGAAAATCCTAATAGCGAGTTTATTAAAAAGATAAGAAGTGAAGATCATTCTTGCGATTCCTCCTGCCCAAATTGCTTGAATACCTTTTACAATAGAGGTCTACATCATGTCCTTGATTGGAGGTTAGGTATGGATATTATCAAATTGATGTTGGATTGTAACTATAATATGGGCTATGAAAACTTAGCAGATACTCCATATCATGACCTTTCAGATGTATTTAACAAGCTTGGTGAGAGAATTGAAAATTCACAACCCGAAGGAGGATTAACTTATCACCATAACGAGGTTTCTCATCCCTATTTTGTTTCCAGGGATATTTTCGCTAATGAAAAAAGAGAGTATTTAATTCATCCCTTCTGGAGGATTGATAAATTCGTAAGAGAGACAGGCTTTTACCCTCAAACAAGTTTCAAACTATTTAGAAATGTAAAAATGGATCCTGAGGTTTGTAATATTGAGTTGGAGCAATATCAAGATCGAGGTAACGAGGATAATCATCAAGAAGCTCCACAGGATGATGCGGATGGTGTTTACGGTCCTTTAGGCTAAAAGTTTCTTAGCATACTAGTAAGTTTTTGGTAGTCCTATAAATTCTTTCAGAGATAACTACTGCTTCTTTTATAAGACAAAAGTTTTAATAAAAATAGATATTAATAACAATAATGAAATAGGATGGAGTACATAAATGATTCAAAATATAGAAAGATGTAACCAATTTTTCTAAAGAGTAAGATTCAGAATTAATGAAAGCAATGGCTGAAATCTCATCCAGCTATAGTAAGGACCAAAAGAACGGTGATCTTATAACTCGGGATGTAGCTACTTCCAAGAAATTATAAGATAAAGTTCGGAGAATAGACCACCGAAGTGCTAATAGATAGTCAGTTTGCTTTCGAACAAGTTATGGTTCCTAGGCAATACGAAATATGGGTTGGTTAAAGCGTGGAGAGCTACACTATACGTAATGGGAACCACTCTTCGGAGCATAAGGTAGAGCAATCACTAAAAGTGAATAATATTAGTGATGGTTGAAACAATATTATTTACCTGATCTTTACTAATAGGAATTCCTACAATAGACAGTGTTATCTCAACTTGAGAGCTAGGATTAATGATCACAGCATTTGAAAATATTAATTCTTTGGATGGGTACACCATAACCACCTGTTTGGGGCTAACATTAGTTAGAGACGAATATGCCAAAATTTGGTGAAGATCATGCCTAAAAGTCTCATAAAGCTCTTCGGAGTTAGCACCGTAATTATATAAATGGCTTTTGTACTTAGCGTCGATAATAATTTGAGCATAACCCTTTTTTAATACTAAATCTGGCTCCAAATACTTTAATGCCCAAGCAGGCCTACTCTCCCAGTATACACTATACTTGGGATTATTTACCGATACTGCACCTTTTCTTTTAGCAACCTCGTTGAACAGATACTGCACATAGTACTCAAACAATAGAGTATAGTCTAGACGCCAAGCAATTTTTTCTTTGCTTTTACCCTGAATTAGAATATTTGCTTTTTCTTTTAACTTTTGAATACTTAAAGGGTCAAGTTTGCGTATTTTAAAGGGGCTATCAACAATATTCCTGGAAAAGCGATATCTATGATTCAAGTATCTAATCTTACTACTATATGCACTACGAATGTGATATGGTACAGAAGCTGATTTAAGATTAGAAATAGCTAGACCAAGAATATTCACCAGTAAAACCCACTCCTCATGGTTTGTTGTAAGAAAATTCTCCTTATTCTTAAAATAAGATAGAGTTTGAGGAGATTCGGCTACTCTTAAAGCATATTCTGACCAGATAGTTGAAGCATTTGGCTGATCACTATTGATAATCTGATTTGAAAACTTTCTCCATTTTGTTTTTTCAGCTGCCAAAAATAAATCAATGTACTTACAACACTCTAAAAAAATCGGAGGTTTAATTTGAGTGTCATTTACTAATATTAACCGATCTGAATAATCTAACTGAAAACGATCACCCAAAAGTGATATTAATCCACTTACATCTTCTCCATATCGTCCCGTTACTATCAGATCCGTTTCTAGTTTACCATTTACAGGAGATTTAATAGGAATAGAACCCACATACCCAGATGTTGTAACCTGTAAGGCTACTTTACCATTAAGGGTAGAAATAGTAGGTGTTATGCCTAGGAAGTCTAGGGCTTCACAATTAAGGTCAATGAAACGCTTCAACAACCTTTCCATAGATCGATCACTCCACTTCCAGTTGTATTTAAATCTATCTACTGACCAAGTTATTGTAGATAAGGTAGGTAATATGTCTAATATTCCGAATGTGTTATTCATACATAAGAACACCTGCTTCTTTAAGAAATAAGTTACTAAACTCTGATCGAGCATTTAACATATAACCTTCTGCTAGATACTCTTTGATAAGAGGCAATAACTCATATACCAATCTGTTCTTCCTATGTGCAAGGGACACTTCATCTAACGATTTTCTTTTTCTAGAATTCACATCTCGATCAAGTATAAAATATGAATGCCCCGGCTGTAAATTTAATTCATCATCAGTAGCATATTTGTGAAAGATACGTGCAAATGATTCGTAGGTATCAGAATCAAATATTTTATCTTCTGGAAGCTCTTTGTTATCTAAATTTCGTGGCTTTAATGTATACCAAGCAAATCGCCGACGAAGAGCAAAATCGACAACTGCAAGGCTTCTATCAGCAGTATTCATGGTCGCTATCACGTGTAGATTAGAAGGTAAAGTAGTTAGCTCAATATCGCCTACACGAATTTTAACATTGCTATTTGTTCTGTCAGCCTGATACTCAAAGAGGTAAAAAACAGGTCCAAGGACATTGGATAGGTTTGCTCTATTAATTTCATCAATAATAAGCAATACTTTCTCCTGTGGAGTGCTTTGTGCCTGGTTGATCGCTTTATAAAGGATCCCCTCTTTTGCACAGAACTGAGGTCTGTCGGAGTCTCCATCCAATTTAGGAGTTAACCCATAAACAAAATCAGAATAGGTTGTCTCAGCATGAAACTGCTCAAAAAAGACATGTTTATATGATTCTGCAATTTTATTAGCTGTAAAAGTCTTACCAGTACCGGGAGCTCCTTGTAGCACCACATACTTTCTAGTATTAAGTAAATCTTTAATTGATTCTAAATCGTTCGGAGGTGTTGGTAATTTCCTTTTTTGAAGTTCTTTTTCCACTTCGTCCTTATGCTTACGAGTGCCCCATCCTCTTATATCGGCATAGGCTGCAAGCCATAAGTAAACAATACCTAAAGCTGTTTTTTCATCGTCAAAATTGACAATAACAGAGGCAGGTAGAACGGTCTTATATCTAGTAATTATTCTGGTTAGATCGCGATATTTTGCCTTTACCTCATTAAGAAGATCAGAAGATGTTGACTCTATATTATCAAAAGAGTCTTTGTAGAAGACTGTTCCTCCACTATCTCTTAGTTGCAACAACTGTCTTCTCACTCCTGGAGTAACTGACAGTTCATAGTCATTCTTGAATCCCAAAGAGCCCACACCAAAAGACACCACACACTCTTTAATCTTATCATGACTATCTGGAAAAATCACAAAAGAAAAGTCTGAGTAGGGACCACTAACATCTTCTTCAGGGGAAATAAAGCCAAAGAATGCTTTCCCTTCAATAAATGCATCCTTAGATAAGAATTTCCTGATTATGGCGTTACCCTTTGGATTTTGTATTACATTTCCCTTATTTTTGGGGTCAACACCAAACTCGTCAGCCTTTTCTAGCACATTTTTATATAGTTCTTCAGCAGTCATAGTATATTTATTATTGATGCAGTCATGCCAGGTAAGAGGTCTAGGAGCCACTAGAATCTCAACTCGCATACCTTAATATGTGCCAAATATCCAATCTGGTTACTCCCTAAATTCTATTAGGCACAAACGCTTGCACCGGACCATGTACTTTCTCCTCCCCTAATAACTTCTTATTCCCCAAAATTCAATTTCTACTCAATATCTCTTTAGAGTTTGCACCTCCCTAATAGTTAGGGAACTACTTTTTTATTAGCTCGACTTGTAGATCAAGTCCAAGAGCATCAGAGACTCTGTCTATGAATTTCTTTTTCATCTTGTTGTTGCTATGAGTCATAAGTAACCAGCCATTGCCGAGTTCTTTTTGTGTATTCCCATATTTTGAGTCTCGGCGATTGCTAATAACTGGAACCTTGCAGAATACCAAATTATTATTTTCTACCACCTTGCGTACCTTCCCAACTCCAATTAATCTCACTACTGTTTCAAGTGTATCCACAGCTTTCTTTTCAGCTACAACTCTGCCATCTGGAAAGCGAACTATCAAATCTGATGCTGCTGAGCGCTTAATAGGATCATAAGTTACATTTCTACTACCGTGCTCCACTTCTGGATCAAGCACTATCTCTTTAGCATCTGGAATATCTGCGGTAAAATTACGTTTACGAGAAAGATGAACGCTGATTGGCTGTCCAGGCATATGGTCAACCACTAATACCAATTCTCTCTGAACTGGAATAAGCGCAGGTTCTATTGTACGCGCAAGTACAGGTAATATTTCTTTCTTGATAATTTCTTCTTCCAACTCATTAACACTCTGCTCTAATTCTTTTGTAACGGGCAAACCTTCCTTGCGTAGTGTCTCCATCGCCTTATATAAATCATTTAGTCTTGACATTTTCTCGTACTTTTAGGCATATTATTAATTTTGCGTCTACTCAACAACATCATCACGATTAAGTTCATTTTTCATGCAGTATTTAATATCGTAGTTGATGATAAAGTCTGGCTCAATTATTAGCAGAAATCACACATTCATAATCAAATGACAAACTTAAGCAGTTTTTCGGAGTTATAAGTCAAATGCAAATGTAATAACTATTAAGGAGGTTTCCTAATGTTATTCATGAATTCTAGGGCAACATGATTTTTTGTAAGTTCAATTAGTAAATGCAACACAAAGTAAAAGCTTTTACTTTGTGTTGTTATGAAAAAGAAAAAACATTTAACCAGAGAACAAAGGTACACAATTTCTGTGTTACTTAAGCAAGGCTACAGCCAAAGTTTTATTGCCAAGACAATAGGCAAGGACAGATCAGTAATCTCACGTGAAATCAAACGAAACAGCTCTGATAAACGGGGTGTTTACAATTACAAGACAGCTCAGAGAAAAGCCGATTTTCGAAACAGCGTTTCCATCGAAGACGTATCCTTACAAGGCAAAAACGAGAATTTATCGAAGAGCACTTAAAGAAAAAGTGGTCGCCCGAGCAAATAGTCGGCTATTGCAAGAAAAATAACATAGATATGGTTTCTCACGAAACTATATATCAGTATATTCGGGAAGACAAAGCCTTTGGAGGAACGCTTTATAAACATTTGCGTCATAGGTTAAAACATCGGAACGACCGATAAGAAGTGAATCGACGATTATTAAGGATAAGATAAGCATAGAACTGTGACCCGATATAGTTGATAAGAAAGCATGTCTGGGAGACTGGGAAGTGGACACCATTGTTGGTAAAGAAATCAAAGGAGCGATATTGACTATTGTTGAACGAAAAACCGGATTTTTGATTGCCGAGAAACTCGAACAGGGAAGAAAAGCCAAGCCGCTGGCACGTGAATTAGTCAGACTATTACTCCCGTTCAAAGATGTAGTGTACACCATAACTGCAGATAACGGTTCCGAATTTGCCGAACGTAAATATATCGCACGAATGTTTGACACTGAGTTTTACTTTGCCCACTCGTATGCTTCATGGGAAAGAGGCTTGAATGAATATACCAATAAATTGATTAAACAATATATGCCTAAAAAAGAATCTTTGGAGAAATATAATAAGTAGGACATCAAACAAGTACAATATGAATTAAACAAAAGACCAAGAAAAAAATTGAATTTTGATCCCCCCAAAGATATTTTTTGCATCTTTGCGCAATAATGTTGCATTTAGTACTTGAATATACGAATCTACAAATTTACGTTATTTAAAGATAGGGTTGCTTTTATAAATCGAAAAATTGAATAAAAAGCGATAAAATGTACCTTTTTTGAAACAAAACAGAAGTTTATTTGTTAAAAAATAAAAGAACAATAGAAAAATAAGTAAAGATGACACAAAAAATTAAAGTACAGAATCCCATAGTAGAACTGGATGGTGATGAAATGACACGAATAATCTGGTCATTTATCAAAGAGCAGTTAATTCTCCCATATCTTGATTTAGATATTAAATATTATGATTTGAGTATTCAAAATCGAGACGCTTCCAATGATCAAATAACCGTTGATGCTGCTGAAGCGATAAAAAAATACAATGTAGGCATAAAATGCGCCACTATCACTCCCGACGAAGCCCGTGTAGCGGAATTCGGATTAAAGCAGATGTGGAAATCTCCAAACGGCACCATTCGAAACATCGTGGGTGGAACAGTCTTTCGTGAGCCGATTATTTGCAATAACATTCCCCGTTATGTGCAAGGTTGGAAAGAGCCAATCATCATCGGACGTCATGCCTTTGGTGACCAATATCGAGCTACAGACAAAGTGATTAAGGGTAAAGGAAAATTAACGCTGACATTTACCGATGAAAACGGGGTAGAGCAGTCGTGGGAAGTGTACGATTTCAAAGGTGACGGAGTAGCCATGGCTATGTATAATACCGACGAGTCGATTTACGGATTTGCCCGTTCATCCTTTCAAATGGCGCTGAACAAAAAATATCCGCTTTATCTTTCTACTAAAAATACAATTTTGAAGGCTTATGATGGACGTTTTAAGGACATTTTCCAAGAAGTGTACGAAAATGAATTCAAATCAGACTTTGAAAAAGCTGGAATTACCTACGAACACCGATTGATAGATGATATGGTGGCTGCCGCGATGAAGTGGAGTGGGGGATTTGTTTGGGCTTGCAAAAATTATGACGGTGATGTGCAGTCTGATACCGTTGCACAGGGATTTGGGTCGTTGGGCTTGATGTCGTCTGTACTTGTTACACCAGATGGAAAAACCGTAGAAGCAGAAGCAGCGCACGGTACAGTAACACGTCACTATCGTAGGCATCAGCAAGGTAAAGAAACTTCCACCAATCCGATTGCATCTATTTTTGCATGGACACGGGGATTGATACACCGCGGTAAGTTAGATGATAATCAAGAACTTATTGATTTTTGTAATAAATTAGAGCAAGTCTGCATCGAAACTGTGGAATCCGGAAAAATGACCAAAGACCTTGCAATTCTTGTTCACGGAAGTGATATCAAACGTGAAGACTACCTGAATACGCAGGAGTTTTTAGATGTGATAAAAGAAAATTTAGATGCGAAGTTGGAGTGTTAATTGGGTCAACAAAATCATATGTCTTAAACTTTAAAAAATATTTATGAAAAAACTAAAATTAGTTCCACTTATTCTTTTTTCTGTTGTACTTTTTAATGGTTGTACTGGCAAAAAATCAGATAATAAAAATGCAAAAAGTGACTCCATAATCAGCACGGTTTTCACGGTTGATGACCTGCTTGCATCTGCAGAAGAGCTGGTAGATAGGACCATAACGGTAGAAGGTCACTGCAAGCATGTATGTGCTCGCTCAGGAAAAAAATTGTTTTTAGAAGGAAGTGCCGATTCGATTTCCATAAGGGCGGAAGCGGAAAAACCTTTCAGGCAGGAGTGCATCAACAAGGATGTGAGAGTAACCGGAAAATTGATTGAAGAAAAAATAGATGAAGCCTACCTGACAAGCTGGGAAAGCGAACTTGCAGCCAAAGTTGATTCTCTAACTCACGAGGGCTGTACGGCAGAAAGAAAAGCAGTCGGGCAAAAAGAAATTAAATTGGCAAGTGACCGTATTGCTGATTTTAGAGAACGAATAGCTGAAGAAAATGAAAAAACAGGCAAAAATTACCTGGCTTTTTACCACATCGAAACGAAAAATTATCGGATTATTGAATAATTTTCTGAAACAAAAGGTTTATTCTTAGCCATTTTTTCCCTAATTAATTGGAGTTCAGAATGATTTGTTTTGGCACGTAAGTTGTGTTTTAACAATTAAACTTTTAATATTTGATAGATATGAGAGCAAAATTTCAAATCATAAGTTTGGTTGCCGCAATGATGATTTCGGTAAGTGCAACAGGTCAGATGAAATCGGCTTCCACAGTGTTGAATAGCATGGTTAATGTATTGAAAAATAATTCAATACAAACGAATTTTGGGCTTGTGGTGAAAGAAGCCAATTCAACGAAACCGACAATTATGAACGGTACTTTTTTAATGAAAGGCAATAAGTTTGCATTCAACACCAAAGAAATGCAAGTTTATTTTGACGGGAAAACCCAGTGGGCGTATATGCCTGAAATTAATGAAGTATCCATTACGAATCCCACTGAAAACGAACTTGCAGAAACAAATCCGTTGGCGCTGCTTCAAGCATATACTACAAAATCGACAACGAAACACATTAAAAATACAAGCGTGAAAGATGCCTATACCATTGAGTTGAACCCGAAAGACAAGACATCTGACATCAAGAAAATTCAAGTTGTGATAAATAAAAAGACCTACTTTCCACGGTCGATTCAATTGGTTGATAAAAAGGGAATGATTAGTACGTTGGCATTGACAAAATTTCAAAAAGGGGTAAAAACAGATGACAAAACATTCATATTTGATAGTTCTATTTATAAAGATATAGAGATAAATGATTTGAGATAATCATAAAAAATACTATTTTTGTGCATTGTTTTGGTTTGTCAAAGCAATGCATTTTTTTGATAAAAAACTGATTTACAGTGTTAAAATGAATGAAATAAATGCTGTAATATCGGAAACTGAAAATAATAATTTTACAAAAATATGAACGAAAAAGTAAGATGTCTGATTATCGGCTCAGGACCAGCAGGATATACGGCTGCCATATACGCGTCAAGAGCGAATTTGTCGCCGGTGCTTTATGAAGGAATGCAGCCCGGTGGGCAACTGACAACTACAACTGAAGTAGAAAATTTTCCCGGTTATCCATCTGGAGTTACCGGTCCGGAAATGATGGAAGACCTAAAAAAGCAAGCCGAAAGATTCGGAGCCGATATTCGCTTCGGAATGGCGACAGCGGCAGATTTATCGGCGGCGCCGTATAAAATTACAATTGATAATGAAAAAGTAATCGAAGCCGAAACGGTTATTATCGCTACCGGTGCCGATGCAAAATACCTTGGCTTGCCGGATGAAAAGAAGTATTCCGGTTCAGGTGTATCTGCCTGTGCCACGTGTGATGGTTTTTTCTATCGCAACAGAAAAGTGGCTGTGGTAGGTGGTGGCGATACGGCTGCTGAAGAAGCGCTTTACTTATCTAATATTGCTGAAAAAGTATATATGATTATTCGAAAAGATTATATGCGTGCTTCTAAAATCATGCAAGAAAGGGTTTTTGCTAATCCAAAAATCGAAATTCTTTTCGAACACGAAACAGAAGGATTGACCGGCGATAAGGTGGTGCAGGGAGTTAATTTAGTGAAGCGAAGAGGTAAACCTGATGAGGAAAAAGTTCATTATGAGATTGATGGATTCTTCTTGGCAATTGGGCACAAACCGAATTCAGATATTTTTAAAGATTATCTTGAAACCGACGATGTGGGTTATATCAAGGTTGTTCCCGGAACCCCGAGAACTTCTATACCCGGTGTGTTTGCTTCGGGCGATGTGGCTGATCCGCTTTATCGACAGGCAGTTACTGCAGCGGCTACAGGTTGTATGGCGGCAATAGAAGCCGAAAGATATTTGACCGAAAAAGGGTTGTAATCACCTGAGTTCGATTATTAAAACAGTGTTAATTGGTTTGATTTAACGGTTTCAAATTTTAGCGATGACTTTTCGGTAAAAATGATATGAAATAATTACAGAAATCAAATTTGTTAAGAAATTACCAAAGTTTCCATGTCTTGAATGTTCTATTTGATTGATATTTTTCAATTCATCATTAACTGTTTCTATTACAGATTGTTTTCTTGAATATAGTTTTTCATTCATTGTCATTAGTAGATTAGCTTGCATGAGTTCAGAGAATTACTTGTATAACACTGTCTTATCAAATTCGGTAGCCATGTCTCTTGGCACATAGAAAATAATGAAGTATTAAAGCAACGAAAATCACTTAAATGAAAAAGTAAAGCAATACAGATAACTTCAGAAGAACATATCTTTGGTGGACGTTTTGGTTTGTTCCCAAGAATGAATTTTTTGGTTACATTTTCAATTTCTTTACGAAATCCATCAACTATACAGAAAATTTACTCATTTAATTTATTTTTCTTTTAAAGCTGTTCGTAATACGTTTCGCTTAATTCTGTCGTAGTTAATCGTAATGCGTTTGTTGGTTAATTAGTTGTATTTCAATGCTATAAATGCACAGGTTTTCATCTTGTTTTACAACTAAAACATCAATAATTATTAATTGAACTCAGGTTTATATTAAGTTCATCTTTTTATTGAAATTTTATTTTCTAAACTTTGGAATAGAAATTGTTAGTGTTAATCATTCACTATAATTAACAACTAAGTTTTGGTGTGTGTTGTTATGTGAATAAATTTTAAGGTTTTGTTCTCTTTCTCTTAAGGATGAAAGGATATTGATTAAAAAGCAATGAAAATTCTGGAAATAGATTATAATCGCTTACCAATTTGTCATCACTGTAGTAAAAATTACGCAGACAAAAAATATGAGAGCTTGCATACGCTTTATAAAGTGGTGAAAAATCCTGAAGATAAATCAGGATTTTCCCTGTTGGATATTGGTGTGAAAGTTCCATCATGCAAAAAATGCCATAGGCTACATTTAAAAGGTCTTTATGCTGTTGGTATTCCTGTGTTTGTAGCATCCTTTATTGTTTTTCATCAGATAATTTTTTATCAAAATGGTGCGAATACTATTTTGGATATAGGAGACTCTCAAGTATTGAAGGTGTTGTTGTCACTTATTGCAAGTTTATTGTTAGCATTTTTTGCTTTTCGCATTGCAAATAAAGTAATTATTAGTCAATTTTATAGTAATATTCGTCCAAAATCAAATTATCAACTTTATCATGTGGTTGTGGACTTGCTCAAAAGGGGATGGTTACTTGAAAAGCCTGATCCGACACAGATAGATGAAAAACTCGTTGTTGGTGATCCTGGATTTCCACAAGATTTAATTGAGAAAAGTGATCTTTCCGGTATATAAAAAAACACTATAAAATAGCAATACTTATCAAGAGTTTTTTTATAGAAATTTGAAAATAAAAAAAGAGGCTGTCAATCTTTTGAGACAGCCCCTTTTTTTGTATAAGTATAATGCGTGTTTTTACAAATTTATTAGCTTGCTTGATTTTGAGCATCTTCAATCATTTGCTCACTAGCGTACATGTAAACTTCTACACGACGGTTTTGAGCACGACCTTCTACTGTTTCGTTAGAAGCTACCGGCATAGAATAGTCTTTTCCTTCCACTGTTTTCATTTGAGTGCGAGCTGCACCTTCAGCTATTAAATAGTCAGCTACAGATTTTGCGCGATTCAAAGAAACTTTTTGGTTAGCTGCCAAAGTACCAACGTTGTCGGTATGACCAAGAACAGCGATATCCATTGTAGGATTTTCTACTAAAATTTTAGCAAATTTAGTCAAAGCTGCTTTTGAGTCGGCATTAAGTGCACTTGAGTTAAATGCAAACAAGATACCTGAGTCAAATGTAACTTTTACCGCTTTCAGTCCGTTCACATCTTCAATAGTTTCAACTTGTGCACCTTCTACGCGAGCTGCTTCTTCTGCGGCTTTATCCATTTTTTTGCCAATGATTGCACCTGCTGTTGCACCTACAGCACTACCAACAGCTGCACCTACAGCTGCACTTTTACCATCTTTACCTATTAAACCACCAATTCCTGCACCTATTGCGGCTCCTGAGCCGGTACCTATAAGTGTGCCTTTGGCTGTTTTGTTTAAAGAATCACATCCTGTGAAAATCAAACTTACACTGAGTAATAGTGCTAAAGCTAAATTAAGTTTTTTCATTTTTTTAAAAATTAATTGTGAATAAAATTATTAATATTTTCTTTTGTGACCCCGAAGGGAATCGAACCCTTGACCCAATGATTAAGAGTCATTTGCTCTACCAACTGAGCTACGGAGTCTTGTTTGTTGTTTTACATATATAATTAACACGAGTTAGATAAAAAAGTTCAAGAGTCCGTAACAAATTTTGGTGAAAATTACGAGTTCTCTTTTTTTAGACTCACAAAAACCGTGCACAAAGTTTTCAAAACGAGAAAATATTTTTTGAAATTTCAGAATAATCTTTCTCGTGGTTAATATAATTTGTTGATATTTAGGTTTTTACTTTGTGCTATTTAACTATCTTCGCTTCTAAGTTTTTATTTCTGATTTTTATAAAAATAGTAGTATCGGGCTTTGTGTATTCTGTTTTAACGTATCCCATTCCAATCCCTTTTTTAGAATCCGGAAGCATGGTGCCTGAAGTTACGTTGCCGATAATTTCGTCGTTCGCGTTTACTATTTCATAGCCGTTTCTTGGTATTCCTCTAGCTTTTAGTTCAAAACGGACAAGTTTTCTACTTACGCCTTCCTTTTTTTGCTTTTCGAGTCGTTCTCTGTCAATGAAATCTCGTCCTTCCGTAAATTTCGTAATCCAACCCAGTCCGGCTTCGATGGGTGAAGTGGTGTCGTCAATGTCGTTTCCGTACAGGCAGTATCCTTTTTCAAGACGTAGTGTATCACGCGCACCCAGCCCGATGGGTTTGATGCCGTATTCTTTTCCGGTTTCAAAAAGAGCATCCCAGATTTTCAAACCGTATTCCGGATAAAAATAGAGTTCAAATCCACCAGAACCGGTGTAGCCCGTGTTTGACAAAATCACGTCTTTCACGCCTGCAAAATCGCCTACTTTAAAGTGGTAAAATGGAATTTCCGAAAGATTTACTGAAGTGAGTTTTTGCAGCAGTTCAGTAGCTTTTGGACCTTGTACGGCGAGCTGGGCGGTATGTGCAGATGCGTTTTCCAGTTCCGCTCCCACGGAATTATTTTGTTGCAACCAGTTCCAGTCTTTTTCAATATTCGATGCGTTTACCACAAGCATGTATTTTTTCGGTTCGAAATAATAAACGATTATGTCATCAACAATCCCACCTTTTCCGTTTGGGAAATAGGTATATTGCGCTTGTCCGACAGCAAGTTTTGACGCATCGTTTGAACAAACTTTTTGAAGCAAGTCGAGTGCTTTGGGTCCTTTTACCCAAATTTCTCCCATATGTGAAACGTCAAAAACGCCCACGCCGTTGCGAACGGTCAAATGCTCGTCGTTGATTCCGCTGTATTCGATAGGCATATTGAAACCTGCAAATTCCTGCATTTTAGCACCGAGTGCAATATGTGTGTCTGTAAATGGAGTGGTTTTCATTTATAATTACTTTGAATTGATTAAAAATACTATAAATAATTATTCCGATTTGCTTTCGAGCAATTCGGCAATTTTCACGATAACCATCATGGCTTTTTCCATGGATTGCACGGGAACATATTCGAATCGACCGTGAAAATTGTGTCCGCCGGCAAAGATATTGGGGCAGGGTAGTCCTTCAAAAGAAAGGCGTGCGCCGTCTGTTCCGCCGCGTATTGGTTTCACAATTGGTGTGATGCCGACAGATTCCATTGCTTCAAACGCCAGATCAACTACGTGCATTACCGGTTCCACTTTTTCTCGCATATTATAATATTGGTCGCGAAGTTCAACGACAGCCGTGTTCTCACCAAATTCAGCATTTATCTTGTTTGCCAGATGTTGCATCTCTTTTTTTCTTCTTTCGAAACGGTCCCTATCGTGGTCGCGGATGATGTAACTTAATGTGGAAGTTTCAACCGTTCCTTCCATGTTTGTAAGGTGGTAGAAACCTTCGTATCCTTCTGTGTGTTCAGGGGTTTCGTGGCGCGGGAGCATCGAAATGAATTGCGATGCAATACGCATGGAATTTTTCATTTTGTGTTTCGCGTAGCCAGGATGAACGTTCAGTCCGTTGATGGTAATTTTGGCAGTGGCGGCATTAAAGTTTTCAAACTCTAATTCTCCAATTTGACTTCCATCCATCGTATATGCCCACTCTGCGCCAAATTTAGGAACATCAAAATAGTCAGCTCCTTGTCCAATTTCTTCGTCGGGTGTGAATCCTACGCGGATTTCACCGTGTTTTATTTCGGGGTTTTGAATCAAGTATTCCATTGCCGTTACAATTTCGGCGATGCCGGCTTTATCATCTGCTCCAAGAAGTGTGGTGCCGTCAGTTACAATAATATCCTGTCCTTTGTACTGAAGAATTTCGGGGTATTTTTCAGTTTCGAGTACGATAACTTCTTTTTCGTTCAGAAGGATGTCGTTACCATCGTAATTCTCAACTATGCGGGGTTTAATGTCTTCGCCAACCGCATCGGGGCTGGTGTCCATATGAGAAATAAACCCGATGGTAGGTACATTTTTTTTATCTGTATTTGCGGGCAAGGTAGCCATGATATAACCGTTGCTGTCTAAATCCACATCTTTCATCCCAATTGATTTTAGCTCATCAGCTAAGTACTTTGCAAAAACCATCTGACCCGGTGTGCTGGGCGTTTTGTTCGAATTCTCATCAGATGTAGTGTGGAAACTAACGTACTTCAAAAATCTTTCAGTAATATTCATATCCTAAATTTTATGTCTTTTTAATAGTTTACAAATTTAACTACATTTTTTGAATTTCGGCCCATTTTCTTAATGTTTTTATTTATCGAGTGAAAATAATGCATTTTTATGCAGTGTGTAAATTTCAAAAGAAGTACCATAAATTGGAAATAAATTTTCACATAGACTAAACATAAAGCATTTTAAAACGTTTTTAATATAAATGATTAATTTTGATTTTTTGGCATGAAAGATGTAGTAAATCTCATGTAAATCTTAATTGAAGTTAATTAATAATTTTTGTTTTACTTTACGTCTTTAATATAATTTTTTTAATTTTACAATAAATGGGAATATACAGTATTGTTACTGGCACCGGAAGCTATTTACCTCCGGTAGAAATGAAAAATGAAACTTTTACTTCGTATGAATTTTATAATAGTGACGGAACTTTGCTTGAAACACCTCCGGAACAAATTGTACAAAAATTCAAAGAAATAACCACCATAGAATCTCGCAGGTACGCATCTGATGAGCAAACAACCTCGGACTTAGCGCTTTATGCATCTGAAAAGGCACTTGAATCTGCCAAGATTGATCGCGAAGATTTGGATTACATCATCGTGGCTCATAATTTCGGAGAAACACAACCCGGGAGCAACAGTAACAGCATTAGCACAATGCCGAGTTTAGCTTCACGACTGAAAGCAAAATTGAACATCCGAAATCCGTTTTCGGTGGCTTACGACGTTGTTTTTGGATGTCCGGGATGGGTGCAGGCAATGATTCAGGCTGATTATTACATCAAGTCCGGAGATGCCAAGAAAATACTTGTTGTTGGTTCGGACATTCTTTCGCGACAATCTGATCCGCACGATCGTGACAGTATGATTTATGCAGACGGAGCCGGAGCCGTAATTGTGGAAGGACGAGAGAGTGATATCCCTGTTGGAATTTTGGGGCATATCACCCGGAGTGACGCAACCTACGTGGATATGCTTTTTATGAATAATTCTTATAAAAGAGACTTGGCAGAGAATAAGGAAATTTATATAAAAATGCACGGGCGAAAATTGTATCAATATGCCTTGGAAAATGTTCCCACGGCTATCAAAACCGGGCTTGACCGTGTAAATCTGCATATCAATGACGTAAAGAAAGTGTTGATTCATCAGGCAAACGGGAAAATGGACGATGCAATTTTGAGACGTTTGTTTAGGCTTTATGGCATTAGGGAAGTTCCTTATGGAGTAATGCCGATGAGCATTTCGTGGCTCGGCAATTCTTCTGTTGCTACCGTACCGACGCTCTTGGACTTGGTAATGCGGGGCAAAATGAACGGTCATAAAATAGTGAGTGGTGATAACATCATTCTCACTTCGGTTGGAGCCGGAATGAACATAAACTGCATCACATATAAATTGCCATAAAAGATTATTTCCAGATTTTTAGGATAGAACAAGAGTAAATCACAAGTTGGTTTACTCTTTTTGTTCAATAAAATGCCTATATTTGAATGTTTATTTTGAAAAAACACAGCATATGACAAATACTAAAATCTTCAAAATGTCTTTCGCAAGTGTTTATCCGCTTTACATTCAAAAAGTGGAGAAAAAGGGACGCACCAAGGCAGAATTGGATTCCATAATTTTTTGGCTGACCGGTTACAACGAAGCATCTTTTCAACATCAGCTTGACGTGAATGCTGACTTTGAAACATTTTTTGATGAAGCTCCCATGTTGAATCCGAATGCGTCCAAAATTTCCGGAGTTATTTGTGGCTATCGCGTGGAAGAGATAGAAGATGAATTGATGCAGAAAATCCGATACTTGGATAAATTGGTAGATGAACTTGCCAAAGGAAAATCGATGGAAAAAATTCTGCGAAAATAAACGCACTGATTTTTATAAAAAGTTGCAATCACACATTCTAAAGCCTTAATTGGCTGTTAGTTAAAAAATAGTATTATTGCATTCAATTATATGCAACATCGTTGGTTAATCATATTGTTTTTAGTTTTGGCGTTTTGTCCGATGTATGCATCGGATGCGGCTGAGCTTGATTCCGTCTTGACTCACGTTTTTGAGTCTTCAGAAATTTATAGCCAAAAAATAAAATCGTACAATGCAAATGTTTATATGCGTGCATTAGTAGAGACCAAAAAGAAAAATTTTCTTTACCGATACTCTAACGCCATCCCGAACTTCGTACTTCACGATGTAAAAAACGATGAAGCTGTTGTTGAAACGGTAAGTAAAATAAAGTTTGAAGCACCCAACACCTACCACCAAAATGTGAACTATGTAACCGGAACTTTGACCAAAAAAAGTGATATTGCGCTGCTTCCGCTCAAGTTTTTTAGTATGAATGTGTATGAAGAGTCCGCACCCGGCGAGAGTTTTTATCTTCCTTTACGAAAAAAAAATTCCAATTATTACGAATATATCTTAGCTTCTGTGAGTGAAAAGTCAGGGCACAAGCTTTATACCGTTGGCTATAAATCTAAGTACAAGAACCCACAGCTCTTGGAAGGTTTTTTTAGGGTGGAAGATAAAACATGGCGCGTAGTTGAATTTAATGGAAAAGCAAACGATTTGTTTTTTACGCTTACTTTTGATATTCAAATGGGTAGGGATACACTCAATCAACTACTTCCTGAAAAATTTTATATCTATCAATCGTATAAGTATTTGGGAAATCATGTGCTGAACCGATTTACAGCAGATTTATCCTACACAGACATACAATTTAATGATACAATTAGCACAAAAAAAATGTATCATCTGGGACCTGTTTACCGAGTAAAACTTGACTCTGTTCCGTTAAATAATGATTCTGTGCTTTGGGATCAATTAAGGACATTCCCTTTGACAGGATATGAAACTTTGATAATTGGAAATCACAAGCTGAAAGAAGCTGAGTCACGAGCTAAAAAACAGCCTTCGGACACGGCAAAAGGTCCGAAAGTGGCGCTTGAAATTGCCAAAAATATGGTAATGAACACCCGCTACAAGCATAAATCAACAACATTTAGCTTTAGTGGTTTACTGAATCCATCGATGATTGGATATTCCACTTATGACGGGTTAGGTTATAAACAGTCTTTCAATCTCAATTTTGACCTTGACCGTCAACAAAGCATCAAGGTAAATGCTTTTGCCGGTTATCTTTTCAAAAGCAAGCAACTACAATATGAATTGTCGAGTGTGTGGAATTACGAACCGCTGAAATTGGGTTATGTGTCCCTTGCCGCCGGTCGTGGAAACCCGACGTACAGCTCCCGCTTCCTGAATCTTTTGCAAGATAGTTTGATTAGCAACATAGATTTGACTCGGGCGCGGTATCGAGATTATTATTTCAAAATCTACAACAGCATTGAGCTTGATAATGGATTTCAGCTTGGTACCGGAATTGATTATCACATTCGAGATCCGATTAGTTCGAGTTTAGAATTGCCGGTGTTAAGCATGCCGATGAATGTTCAATATCATTTTGTTCCAAAAATCAGTATCTCTTGGACGCTTGGGCAGTATTACGTTACAGATGGTTTTCAGAAAGTTTATGTAAGGGCGGATTATCCGACTTTCAAGGTGGAATATGCCCAAAGTCTGAAAAATGTTTTGCGCGGAAATTCATCTTATAGCAAGTTGGAATTTGACATTAATCAGAATATTCGTTTTGATTTAATGCGTAAGCTGAATTACCATGCAGGATTTGGTTTTTTCGCCAATCAGAAAGACGAGTATTTCAATGATTTTACTTTTTTCGCCAAGAATTATTTTCCTGAAACTTGGGGAGACGGGATTGGTGGAGGGTTCAACATCTTGCCGTATGTAACCTACAATTCATCGCATATGTATGCCCAAGCACACATCATGTACGAAACCCCAAATTTTGCACTCACTCGGTTGCCTTTTTTGTCGAGAGGGGTAGCCCGTGAGCGATTGTATGTTAGTCAACTTTATCTACCGACAAAAACATCTTTCACGGAAGTTGGATACGGGATTGGAAACCGATTTTTGAATGCAGCATTCTTTGTAGCGTTTGATGGATTTAAATTCTTCAATATCGGTGGTAATGCTGTATTCTTATTGTAGTTCTATTATGAAATTTTACTCAGAATATTTGTTGTCGGTCTTGTTTGCAATGTTATTCGTTGTACAAGTCGGATGCAATCAGCCAGTAGCATCTTATGGTGAATTAGAAGAGCTTGACAGCATAGTGTCAAAATATCCCCGATATGTTTTTAATAGGGCTGAAAAACTTTTGCAGGAATATACGTCACCTTACAAATTGGCATATGCAGGTCTTCTGGTCAATATCTCAGCTTACAATTTTGGGTACAAAATAAATTCAGACAGCCTGATAAATTTATCGGTTGCTGAGTTTTCAAAACAACCTAATTACCTTTCGCAGAATTATTTACGTGCACTAATTTATCAAGGAATTATTCGTTTTCATAACGGTGTGTCTGATGGCAATGCTTACTTGCCTATAAAACAGGCGATTGATATGAATTTAGAAATGAATGTGCTGGATTTAGAAACAAGTCAGCTGGGAAATTACTACCTTGGATTAATTCATAATCAGAACAATAATATTACTACTTCCCATAATTATTTTAAGTCAGCTCTTATGTTGGCTGAAAAAATGCAGGACAGCACAGCGCTTTTCAAAACATACCGCGACTTTTATTGGAATAGGATGAAAGCAATGGATTTCAATACAGCTCGGTCATTGCTGGAGTCATTGCAAGATTTTCGTTTATCGTCAAAGGAGCAAGTTAGAGATGTTAAAAATGCGGAATCTGCTTTTTACAACAGCCGAAAGAACTATCGGAATGCACTGAAATTGGATTATGAACTGATGGCTCAAGATTTGAAAAGGAATGATTCTGTTGCATTGCTTGCCGATTATTATCGTATATCGGATAGCTACAGATACCTTGGGAAGTTAGATAGTGCGCTTTATTATGGTGAAAAAGCTGTGAAAAGCATTGTTGATACTACGTACTATCTGAATTATCACTATTATCTGAATGTAGCTGAAATAGCTTCTTTGCAACAAGATTTAGAGAAAAGTGCTGATTATTACAAAGAAGTTTATCGGCTACAAAATCGTGCTATTAACCAACAGCTAAACACACAAATTTTAGAGTTGGAACGTAAATATGATGTAGCATCCGCTGAGAATAGAGCTATGAAGTTGAAAAATAGTAATTTAAGGCTAAGATTGCTACTTGGAGGAGCTGCATTGTTTTTATTTTTAGGCTATTTGCTTTACAGATATCGAATAAAAACACAACGCGAAAGAGAAAAAATGGCTTTGCAAGAAATAAAAATATTAGAACAAGAAAAGCAGATTGCGTTGGAAAAGGAAAAACAATTCCAGTTGGATAAACAATTAACAGAACGTAAATTAGTTGAAAAACAATTTGTTATACCTATATATCGGCAAATTTCGCAACGAAACTTAGATATTAAAAACTTTTTATTGGATTTACAAAGTAATTTTTACATCACAAAAAATCCCGGATTATTAGAAAAAATTGAGAAAGAATACAAAAATTTCATTCAAACAACAAAAATAACCGATACCGAACTTCTTAGTGATGAGCTCTTTGCCAATTTGACCGGGATTAATATCGATGAGAGTCAACTTTTTAACGAAAGTGAAAAAATGATGATGGCGTTTATCGCCACCGGAGCCGATAATCAACAGATGGCTACACTGCTGAACACATCCGTAGAAAGTATTCGGGTCCGAAAATCGAAATTAAAAAAGAAGATGATAGAAAATAATGTGAAAATTTTGGAAGAAATGGGAGATGTTGAAGAGTAAACACTACATTTTCAAGTAAACTCACCGTTAATTTGTTTTTATTAATTTACTTATAATCAATAATTTATCCTGTTTAGGCCGTTAATTTTTCGTGAGCGGATGCAAAACTATTGCATTCGCTTCTTTTTTGCCTTAGATTTGTAATGTACATAAATGAGTGCACTGAGTTTGTGTAAATTAAACATTAGTATTAATTCAATTAAAAATTTAAAAATGGCAAAGAGTGTAGATTTAATGTCCCAAAAATGGCTTGATCTCATTTTTGAAGGGAGGAATCAGAACTACGGAGCTTATGTGCTTCGTCGGCAGTCTTCCAAACGACACCTTTTCGCTTTTGTACTTTCTATGACATTAGTGGTTGCGGGAGTTTTTTTAGCAATTATGGTCAAGAAAGTAAATGATACAAACACTGGAAATAATTATGACGATGCATTAGTTATGACTAAAGTAGATCTTACTCCACCGCCACCGGACGAAGTCATTGAACACCGTGTAGTGGCGCCGCCGACCGTGGAATTGGCTAAAACTATTTCTTATCAGGCTCCCAAAATAGAAAAGGATGTATTGGTAAGCAAAGAGCAGGAAATGAAGTCGATGGATGAAGTGGTAAAAGCAAAAGATGCCATTATTTCAATTATTGACAACAAAGATGGACGTACGGATGATTTTGGTGTTGATCCGGCCGATTTAATCAAACACAAGGTAATTATACAAGACACAGAGCCGGTGGTGGATGAAACGATTTATACGATCGCTATTGTGGAGCAAGCTCCGTCTTTTCCAGGAGGTGAATCTGCTATGTATGAGTGGCTTAGTAAGAATATTAATTACCCTGTAATAGCTCAGGAAAATAATATTCAAGGCAGAGTTGTCATGCAGTTTGTGGTTGGTAGAAACGGTGAAATTGAAGAGGTAGAGATACTCCGAGGTGTAGATTCGAGCCTGGATCAGGAAGCTTTACGCGTGATAAAAGCAATGCCTCGGTGGATACCCGGCAAGCAAGGTGGAAATGCAGTGAAAGTAAGATATACCTTACCAGTGCAGTTTAAGTTACAATAGTGATAGAGTTAAAACTTTGCCAAATTTTTATAGTTTGGCAAAGTTGAAATTAACATTTATAAATCTGATGAAAAAAATTATAATAATTATTTGTGGATTATTGATAAAAGGAGTGATTGGATGTAAGAGAGCTACAGAAAAGACTGTTTTAGATAATCAAAATGAAAAAAATATTATTGAAAATGTTGAGCAACAAGATTCAATTATACTTTCAGATCCTCCAGTAGATTCTTCACAAAACGGATTAAAAAATTGGTATCAATTCCCGAATAGCAATGATACAATTTTTGAAGTTGCAGAAATTTCACCTTCTTTTCCGGGTGGTGAAACAACTATGTTTGAATTTTTAGCTAAAAATTTATTGTATCCGGAAAGTATGATTGATGCTTGTATCGGAGGTAAAGTTATTTGCAGTTTTGTAGTTGAGATAGATGGCTCAATTACAAATATCAAAGTTGTACGTGGAGTGCACGAACTTTTAGACAATGAAGCGGTAAGAGTTATCAAGCTGATGCCTAAGTGGATTCCGGGAAGAGTGGAAGGAAAGTCGGTTAGATCATTGTGTTATTTGCCAATTATATTTAAAATGGAATGATATGTGAAAAGACTTTGCCAAAGTCTTTATTTTCACTGTTCACACTTGGAAATAGGGAAATTTTCATGTAATTTTGCAGTCTTAAAAACAGAAAAAGATGAAAATTCTAATCATGGGCGCCGGGAAAATGGGAACCTTCTTGACCGATGTGCTTTGTATTCAGCATGAAGTGGCACTCTATGATACCGACCCCAAAAAACTACGCTTTGTCTTCAATACGCTTAGGCTCACACAGCTGGAAGAGATAAAAGAATTTGAACCTGAATTGCTTATCAATTGTGTTACGTTAAAAAACACCATTGATGCTTTTGAAAAAGTACTTCCACTTACTCCAAAAAGTTGTATTATTTCAGACATTGCTTCGGTAAAAACCGGACTTCAAGATTACTATGAGCAATGTGGCAGACGCTATGTTTCTACCCATCCGATGTTCGGACCTACATTTGCCACACTCGATAATCTAAGCACCCAGAGTGCTATTATTATCTCTGAATCCGATCACATGGGAAAGGCTTTTTTTAAAGATTTGTATAATTCGCTTAGGCTGAAAATCTTTGAATACACATTTGATGAACACGATGAAACCATAGCCTATTCACTTTCCATTCCCTTTGCTTCCACACTGGTTTTTGCATCAGTAATGAAACACCAAGATGCACCGGGAACAACTTTCAAACGCCATATGGATATTGCCAAAGGGTTGCTTTCGGAAGATGATTTCTTGCTTTCGGAAATACTTTTTAATCCTTACACCCCTGAGCAAGTGAAAAATATTCGCGACGAACTAAAGAAACTATTAGAGATAATAGAAAACAGAGATACAGAGAGTATGCTGCGTTTTTTAAGTAAAGTTAGAAAGAACATCGAGTAGAAAAACCTGTTTACACTAAGAAAATGATAACAAAAAATTGTTATTCCATCAAGGTAAACACCCTAAAGCCATGAGGCGGAATAGCAATGCTCATGTTTGTATCTGTTACGGATACGATTGTGTCGGGCATCACATCACGCCAATTGCCGGTTTTAGGGAAATTGGCTTGAATAGTGATAGATGTGTCAGTCTTGAAGTTTCCAAGAACCACCATCTTTTTTGTTGAAGAATTTAGGATAATACGTCTTCCCGAATCCCAATTATTAGTGCCAATTTCCATTGTTGACCAATTTGCTTTGTCACTAAACGTAGAACTAATGCTTTCACGCACTTTATTCATTTTCACGTAAGTGTTGTACAATTCCTTTCTTTCCGGCACATCGTAGTAATTCCAAAGAATTGGCTTTCTCCCGGTTCTACCGTTTTGATCAATGGAAATATCGTAGCCCAATTCACCGAACTGCCAAATCATTTTTGGACCAGGTATGGTCAAGAAAAATGCAGTATTCAGTGCAGAGCGTTTTAACTGTGTTTGAAGGTTTCCTTTTACAATATTCACCCCCCAATTTTTTGCTTTGTAAAGCATCCGTTCTTCATCATGGCTTTCCATGTATCCAACTACTCTATTGTTTGGCCAGCCACGTGTCCAGCCGTTCACTCCATCGAAGCCGGAATCTTCTTTATATCCCATCACAGATTGACAATAAGCGTGATTTTTATTTCCCCACACAAACATTCCTTCATTGGTTAGTTCCTGTTCTTCTTTTTTGTCGCAAAAATGTTCAAGTATCATCACGGCATTAGGGTTAGACTCTTTTACTTGTGCGAAATAATCTTTTAAAATAGCAATACGGGAAGCGTCATAATTAGAAGCACTGCTTTCAGTAGATGATTTCTGCGTAAATCCTTTGGTCAAGTCAAAACGGAAACCATCAATGTTATATTCTTTTAATAAAAAATCAATGTTACGTTTAACAAATTTTCGCACTAAAGGGGATTCATGGTTGAAATCATGAAAAACGCTGTAAGGATGTGGTGCATTTACATTAAACCACGGGTTGTTTGAAGCCGTTTTGTTGTTGGTATTGTCCCAGTATAATTTTGCAAATGGGTGAGAACCTGTGGCGTGATTATAGACCACATCAAGAAATACTGCCATGCCTTGTTCGTGACAAGCATCAATAAACTGTTTATACATGGTTTTTGTGCCGTAAACCTTATCCATGGCAAAGAAAAAAGCAGGATTATACCCCCAGCTGTCGTTCCCATCAAACTCCTGCACGGGCATCAGTTCTATAGCATTCACACCCAGGGTTTTGAGGTAGTTTAATTTTGCCATAGCCCCCTTCAGATCGCCAGACGGTGAAAAATCTCTTAATAACAATTCATAAATAACCAGTTTGTCAGCTGCAGGAGGAATAAAATTCGGATGTTTCCAGGTATAGTTGTCCGACTGAATTTTAAAAACAGAAGAAATACCGATAGCCTTAGTTGGAGAGGTTTTCTCTTCGGGATAGGTAGATGTGGGAATATATCCATCGTTATATGGATCCAGAATTTTCTCAGCATAGGCATCAGCCAAGCGGATTGTTTCTCCCCCATTTTTTCCTACATAGTATTGAAATGCGTATTCTTTTGTCGGATCTAATCCGGTAAGTGTAATCCACCAACTTCCGGCATCGTTATCTCTGAACATTTGTGATTTTTCATCATTGCTCAATGTCCAATCATTGAAATCACCGATAACATGAGCAAAATCCTTGTAGTAACCATTTTTATCTTTATCGTAAAGTACAAGTGTAACAGTGGAACTATTGATGATGTTAATTCCTTCTTTAACTCCGGAGGGGAGAGGTTTGTATATTATAGCTGCAGGTTCAAAACCTTTGTATTTAGTGTCGTTGACAGTAATAAACGAGTCTTCAATAATCCCCTTTTTGGAGCCGTCAGCACTTCTTATTACTACGCCGATTTTATTTACAGGCACATCATCGGAATTAAACCATTCACGCACACTTGGTGAAAGAGTTATTTTCCACACATTTTCTTCAACGGAAGTCATTTTACATTTCGCAGTATTCTGATTCCACTCCGCCGGGACAAAACGCCAGACACCTTCAGAAACAACTCCTATATGCACATACACATCACCAGAATATCCAAACAACTGAGATGATTTATCGGCTTTGAAGTAAATAGTCAACTCCTTGTCTGCATCAGGTGTCTTAGGAATCACATTAATTCCTTCGGATATGATGATGTCATCGGGTAGGGTGTCTTCGGATACAACATCTAGAGGAAAGTTGGGCTCTCTTTTCGGATCCTTCTTACAAGAAATAATAACTATAACCATCAAGAAAATCAAAAAAAACTGCTCCCGTTTCATGTTCTTAAATTTATATGGATTAGACTTAATTAGTAAATAGCAAAAATAATACAATCTACAATATGCAGTTAAAAAAGTATGCTTATTTAACTTATCTTCTGTTTGCAAACGTTTGCGAAGCCCGAAATATAAGATAGAAAATCAAAAAAATGTATTCGTATCAATTTATTCTCTTACCTTTGTATGTTATTTTAATTATTTCTCAATAAATGAAGAATAAATCATCCGGTGTTATCATATTTTTGCTTCTGGTTATTATCGGAATTTTACTTTTTAACACGTTTCGAAAGACGGATATAATTGTCCCGTCGAGCGAAAGTATTGAAGTAAAAGAATTGGGAACAGGCATTGCTAAGCGAACAAAAAATCGGCAGATAGATGAGCTGACCAGCGAATCTGTTGTGGTGTCTTACGTGCAAGAAAATGACCGGTTGCCCGATTATTACATCACTAAAAAAGTTGCAAGGAGCAAAGGGTGGGTGCCATCGAAAGGGAACCTGTGCGATGTGCTGCCCGGGAGAGCCATTGGCGGTGATGTTTTCACAAATAGGGAACGAAAGTTACCGGTAAGAAAAGGTAGGATTTATTACGAAGCCGATTTGAATTACAACTGTGGCAGGCGCAATGCCGACCGATTGGTTTTCTCAAACGATGGGCTGATTTTTGTAACACACGACCACTATAAAACCTTTGAAAAACAATGAAGCAGGTAATTTTTGACTTTGATAATATACATTCGTTTGACGATTTTTACAACGAAGCGTTCAATGAACTGATGTTACCCCATTATTTTGGATATAATTTGGATGCACTGTGGGATTGCATCAATGGGTACATAGACCTGCCTATCGAAGTTAATTTTATCAATATGACTTTGGAGCAGATAAAGAATTTTGCAGATTTGATTCAGCTTTTTCAAGATGCTGAAAACGAGCTGGTTGAAGAAGTGTTCTTTGATTACTCGTTGAAAAACAAAATTGACCACGACGAACATCCCGAAATTGACATTTAGGGGGTTCGAATTTCTGCTTTTTCAACTTTATAGTCCGAAAAATGTTATCTCTATATGGAGAAAAATCAATCAAAATCACATAGTCATTCACATCATCATACTCACCATGGTGATGTAAAGAACATCAAGGTTGCTTTTTTCCTGAATTTCAGTTTTGCAATCATTGAAATTATTGGCGGATTTTTGACTAACAGTGTCGCGATTCTTTCTGATGCAGTACACGATTTAGGTGACAGCCTTTCGCTCGGTTTGGCATGGTACTTTCAAAAGTATTCCCGAAAAAAGAGCGACAATATTTATACGTACGGTTATCGACGGTTTTCGTTGGTTGGCGCACTAGCAAATTCGTTGGTGCTGATTGTCGGTAGCATTTTGATATTGACCGAAGCCATTCCTAGGATTTTTAACCCCCAACAGGCGCACCCGCAAGGGATGATGTTGCTGGCAGTGCTGGGCGTTGCAGTTAATGGATTTGCTATGCTTCGTTTACGCAAGGGAAAATCATTGAACGAGAAAGTAGTGTCGCTTCATTTGATGGAAGATGTTTTGGGCTGGATTGCCGTGCTTATAGGTGCTGTCATCATGTATTTTTGGGATGTGCCGGTTATTGATCCGATTCTCTCGTTACTGATTGCCGGCTATGTGCTTTTCAACGTTTTCAAGAACATGCGAGAATTATTCCGTATCCTTTTGCAAGGTGCACCGCAAGAGATAAATTCGGAACACATACAGGCTGAAATCTTGAAAATCGATTCGGTAAAAGACATTCACGATGTTCATCTTTGGTCTGTTGATGGAATTTACAATGTGATGACTATCCACGTGATTCTCGATGAAAAAAAATCGATGGAGGAACTGAGCTACATGAAAAAGGATATACGAAATAGATTGATAAACAAAGGAATAGAACATGTTACATTGGAGTTTGAAACAGAAGATGAAGAATGCGTACTTGATGATTGTTCTAATCCTGATTTACAGGTTGAATAAAAACTATAATGACGACAAACGAAATTAATAACATACGGGCAGAGTTTCCAATACTTTTAGAAAAAGTTTATAACAGGCCGTTGATTTATTTTGACAACGCCGCAACAACTCAAAAGCCGAAAGCCGTGCTCGACAGGATAATATATGGCTACGAACATTTAAATGCGAACATCCATCGCGGAGTACATTTTCTTAGTCAGCAAGCCACTGAAGCACACGAGGATGCTCGAAATTATATTGCAAATTTTATCAACGCATCATCTTCTACCGAAATAATTTTTACACGTGGAACTACGGAAGCTATTAATCTCGTGGCTTTTTCACTGGGAGAGTTCGCGTGCCAAAAAGGCGATGAAATCGTTATTTCCGTAATGGAACATCATTCTAATATTGTTCCGTGGCAGATGCTTTGCGAGCGAAAAGGGATGAAACTTCGCATCATTCCGATGAACGAAAAAGGCGAATTACAACTGGATGAATATGAAAAATTGCTGAATGAAAGAACGAAGTTGGTTTCGGTTACTCATGTTTCCAACGTGCTTGGCACCATTAATCCGGTGAAAGAAATAATCACAAAAGCGCATTCAAAAAATATTCCTGTTCTAATTGACGGAGCACAGGCTGTTCCCCATATTCAGGTGGACGTGCAAGAGTTGGATGCTGATTTTTACGTTTTTTCGGGACACAAAGTCTATGCGTCAACCGGAATCGGGGTGCTTTTCGGCAAAAGAGAGTGGCTGGAAAAAATACCACCTTATCAAGGCGGTGGCGAAATGATCCAAAATGTTACGTTTGAGAGAACAACGTACAACGAACTGCCGTTCAAATTTGAAGCAGGAACACCTGATTACATCGGTTCTACAGCATTGGCGGAAGCATTGAAGTATGTGCAAAATATTGGAATGGAAAAAATAGCCAACTATGAAAACGAACTGACTCGATATGCCACCAAAAGACTGATGGAGATTGATGGGATGCGTATTTACGGCACTTCGGAAAATAAAAGTTCGGTTATATCGTTTTTGGTAGAAAATATACATCCGTATGATATCGGTGCAATCCTTGACAAACATGGAATTGCTGTACGTACGGGGCACCACTGCGCACAACCGTTGATGGATTTTCTCAAAATACCCGGAACAGTTCGCACGTCATTCTCGTTTTACAATACGAAAGAAGAAATTGACACGTTTATCGAAGCGCTGAAAAGGGTAGTAAACATGTTTAGATAGTGGTGAGTGACGGAAAAAGATGAAACATTTAATTTTAATGAATCACAAGAAACTCAGAAGCCAGTAAATCATTTAATAACATTTTAATAGCGAGAGCTAAAATGAAGAAGCAAAAACTTTTAATTTAGTCTCATTGTTTATTTCTCACCGCTAATTTAATTATGACTATTAACGAAATTCAAGACCAAATCATTGCCGATTTCAATCTGTTTGACGATTGGATGGACAAATACGCATTATTAATCGACTTGGGTAATTCGCTCGAACCGCTTGACGAGAAGCATAAAATTCCACAGAACATCATCGAAGGATGTCAGAGTCGGGTATGGCTTACCGCCGAACTGGTTGACGGGAAAATTATTTTCAAAGGCGAAAGCGATGCCATTCTTGTAAAAGGTATTGTGGCACTTCTGCTTCAAGTCCTTTCCGGACAAACCCCCGATGACATAGTAAATACAGAACTTTATTTCATTGAAAAAATTGGATTAAAAGAACATCTTTCGCCTACTCGTTCAAACGGTTTATTGGCAATGGTAAAGCAGATGAAAATGTATGCACTAGTATTCAAAGCAAAGTTCGAAAAGGGAATTTAAGGTTAACACATCTAATAATCAAAGATATTTTTGTAATTTATCTACGATTTTGGAAGTGGATTAAAAATCAGTCATTATATATAGCATACTTTTCTGATTGTTTTGGCTTTTTCTAAAATGTTTTAAGAAAAAAGTGTACCTTCCATTGTAGAGCCACATAAAATGATTACTTTTGTAAGAAATTTTTCTTTACTCTTGCTTTATGCAACTAATTTTTTAAAATCAAATATAACATGAAAATTACCCACATCGAGCATCTCGGGATTGCCGTAAAAAGCATTGAAGATGCTTTGACCTATTATGAAGATGTTCTTGGTCTTAAATGCTATGCGATAGAAGAAGTAGCTGACCAGCGTGTAAAAACTGCATTTATAAAAGTAGGCGATACAAAAATCGAACTACTGGAATCGACCGACCCGAAAGGTCCGGTAGGTAAATTTATCGAAAAAAGGGGTGAAGGCATTCACCACATTGCTTTTGCAGTGGAAGATGGAGTAGCTGAAGCACTTAAGGAAGCTGAAGAAAAAGGCATACGCTTAGTTGACACACAACCACGCAAAGGTGCCGAAGGTTTGAATATAGCATTCTTACACCCAAAATCGACTGTCGGTGTTTTAACCGAACTATGCGAACATCCTTAGTTTGTTAATTGGTTAATTGATGAGTTAGCGTGCTGATTATTTCTCAGAAAGTTTTGTAAAACAAATAAATACAAAATAACTATCTGACCACTTAACCATTTAACTACTCAACTATTTACTATTCAACTATATTATTAATCATCTAAAAAATATGAAGAATCAACAAAAAGTTGTAGATCTGATTGACAAAAGAGAGCAAGCCAAACTTGGCGGCGGAGAAAAACGCATTGCATCTCAACACAAAAAAGGGAAACTCACTGCTCGCGAGCGTATTGACTTGCTTCTCGACGAAGGAAGTTTCGAAGAGCTTGATATGTTTGTAACGCATCGTTGTACAAACTTCGGACTTGACAAAGAGAAATACTTGGGCGATGGTGTGGTAACCGGACACGGAACCATTGACGGACGTATCGTGTTTGTTTTTTCACAGGATTTCACTGTATTCGGAGGGTCACTTTCCGAAACTATGTCGCAGAAAATATGCAAAGTAATGGACATGGCTATGAAAATGGGTGCTCCTGTAATTGGTATCAATGATTCGGGTGGTGCTCGTATTCAGGAAGGTGTAGCATCGCTGGCAGGATATGCCGAGATTTTCGAAAGAAATATTCTTGCTTCAGGCGTTATCCCGCAAATTTCAGCCATTTTTGGACCTTGTGCGGGCGGTGCGGTTTACTCGCCGGCGTTGACTGACTTTATACTGATGACAGAACAGAACAGCTTTATGTTCGTTACCGGACCTAAGGTAGTAAAATCGGTTACAGGTGAAGATATCACCACAGAAGATTTAGGAGGTGCTGATGTGCACGCTCGTAAATCGGGTGTAACTCACTTCAAAGCCGAATCGGAAGAAGAAGGTGCTATGCTTATCCGCAAGTTGATTTCATACATGCCTCAAAATAACTTAGAGGAACCACCGTTGGTTGCTTGCGATGATCCTATTGATCGCTTAGAAGATTCACTCAATAGCATCATCCCGGATAACCCAAATCAGCCCTATGACATGAAAGATATAATTCATGCCATTGTGGATAACGGTGAGTTTTTGGAAGTTCACCGCCATTATGCTCGGAACATTATTGTTGGTTTTGCCCGTTTCAATGGCGCATCAACAGGAATTGTCGCTAATCAGCCTAACTTCTTAGCTGGTGTTCTTGATAGTGATGCCTCACGTAAGGCAGCTCGCTTTGTACGTTTCTGCGATGCATTTAACATTCCGATTTTGACGTTGGTTGACGTTCCCGGATTCCTTCCCGGATCAGGTCAGGAATATGCCGGTATCATCGTTCACGGAGCAAAACTTATGTTTGCTTATGGCGAAGCCACCATACCGAAAGTAACGGTTACCATTCGTAAATCGTATGGCGGAGCACATGATGTGATGAGTAGTAAGCAATTACGTGGTGATTTTAATTACGCATGGCCGACAGCAGAAATTGCTGTGATGGGTGCAGCGGGTGCTATCGAAATACTTGAGGGAAAAGCTATCAGGGCTATGACTAATGAGGAGGAGAAAAAATCTTTCATTGCAGAAAAAGAAGCAGAATACGAAGAAAAGTTTGCCAATCCGTATCAAGCCGCATCTTTTGGCTATATTGATGACGTGATTGAACCACGCAACACTCGTTTCCGTGTGATTCGCGCGTTCGAAGCTTTGCAAACCAAAAAAGTTCTGAATCCGCCTCGTAAGCATGCTAATATCCCTCTTTAATCTAACATTCATAAACAAACCAAAAAATAAAATATTATGTTAAGTGGAGGTCCATTAATGCTCGTTGTGGTAGCTTTGTTAGGATTGGTAATAGCAATTTATGTTATATCAAGAAATGTCAAAGCCAATAAACTTGCTATTAGTGAAATAAAAGGCTCAAAAGAAGCTGAAGGAGAAAAAACTATATCAGAATCAAGTTCGGAAGAAGAGGAAGTTGCCGCATTCATGGCACTTCATCTATATTTGTCGAAAAGTAGGCACGACCGCGAGAGCAACGTACTTACTATCGAGCGTATCCAAAGACGTTATTCGCCTTGGAATGCAAAGATTTACAGCATGAATAATATTCTGAAATAATTTTTGAACCTTATTAGTGACGAAACTTCGTCATCAAATGGGAGAATTATATCAAAGTATAAAAAATAAACCAATGAAAAAATATAAATTCACAATCAATGAAAAGGATTACAACGTTGTAATTCACGATGTGGAAGATGATATAGCTGAGTTGGAAGTAAACGGTACGCCTTATTCTATTCAGCTTCATCAACAGAAAAAATCAAAAACTCCGATTCTTGTTCGTAAAGAAGTGCAGAATAAACCGGGAGAAAATAAAGTGGCCGAAAAATTGGCACCTATGCCTATTACAGCCAAACCGAGTTCCAAAACCATTAATGCACCGCTACCCGGCAGCATTATAAAAATAAATTATAATGTCGGTGATACTTTTAACGAAGGTGACATCTTGATGGTGATGGAGTCCATGAAAATGGAAAATAATATTTTAGCCGAAAAATCGGGAACCATTGTACGAGTTTGTGTTTCACCGGGCGATACTGTTATGCAGGATGAAGCGCTGTTTGAAATTGAATAACTCGATTGTATATTTACAACAGTGAATGATAAAACCCTTCGGTAAATGTGAATGACCGAAGGGTTGTTTTTATTGCATAAAATTAATTGTTGAACTTTTTATTTTAGGATACGTTCAAATAGCATGCTTGTTTTTTAAAACAAGTACTATTTAGAATAAAAAAACCATGACCAC
>JAAYSS010000127.1 GCA_012518275.1 Bacteroidales bacterium | reverse complement strand
TTTTCGCACGGGCGGGAACGGCTTACTCCTACCTGACCAACGAAGCTATGGTAAAATACACCGATGAGCAAATTGTGGATTTGATTCTGAAAGAGTACGACGGGGAAAAAATTTACTTGCTGGCACCAGTTGTTCGCGGACGGAAAGGACATTATCGGGAACTTTTCGAGCAAATCCGCAAAAAAGGCTACCTTCACGTAAGGGTGGATGGTGAACTGCGAGAGATTATCCACAACATGAAAGTGGACCGATATAAAATCCACAATATTGAAGTTGTAATCGACCGTTTGGCTGTTTCTGAAAAGGACCGCAAGCGTCTGCTCAACTCGATGCAAAAAGCCATGCAGCAAGGTAACGGAGTGATTATGCTTTTAAATATTGACAACGAAAAAACCCGTTATTACAGCCGAAAACTGATGTGTCCTACCACTGGAATTTCATACGACGAACCTGCACCGCATCATTTCTCTTTCAACTCGCCCCATGGCTACTGCCCAAAGTGCAAAGGATTAGGTTACGTGAATGAAATTGATATGGATAAAATCATTCCAGACAAGTCTGTATCTATTTATAGCGGTGGGATATCGCCACTTGGCAAGCACAAGAACAGTATGATTTTTTGGCAAATTGAAGCCATTTTGGAAAAGCACGATTGCACGTTGAAAATGCCAATTTCTGAACTTCCCGACGATGCTATTGATGAAATAATGAACGGAACGAATGAACGATTGAACATCAAAAATCAGTCGCTGGGCAATTCAAATTATTTTTTGAGCTACGACGGAATCCTGAAATACATCGAAATGCAACAGGAAAGCTCCGCATCTGCCACCGAGCAAAAATGGGCGAATCAGTATTCCAAAACCATTCAATGCCCAGAATGCAACGGTCAGCGACTACGGAAAGAGAGCCTGTTTTTTCGAATTCATGATAAAAACATCGCTGAATTGGCAGAAATGGACATCATTGAACTACACGAATGGCTGAAAAACGTAGAACCGCACCTTTCCGAGAAACAAAAAGCCATCGCTACCGAGATTATCAAAGAGTTGAACAGCCGATTGCAGTTTTTATTGGATGTCGGATTAGATTATCTGGCAATGAATCGTCCTTCTCTTTCACTATCAGGCGGTGAAAGTCAGCGAATTAGGCTCGCCACACAAATTGGTTCGCAACTCGTCAACGTGCTATATATCCTTGATGAACCGAGCATAGGACTACACCAGCGCGACAACAAGCGACTCATCAACTCCTTGAAAAAACTGCGAGACACAGGCAACTCGATTATTGTAGTGGAACACGACAAAGAAATGATGCTTTCGGCGGATTACGTAGTGGATTTGGGACCGCGAGCCGGCAGGTTCGGTGGTGAACTTGTATTTGCAGGAACGCCTAGTGAAATGCTTCATTCTGACACTTTGACAGCCCATTATTTGACCGGAAAAAAGAAAATTGAAATTCCGAAAAAAACACGAAAAGGGAACGGAAAATTTCTTACTATTAAAGGCGCTAAAGGAAATAATTTGAAAAACGTGGATGTAACATTTCCGTTGGGAAAAATGATTTGTGTAACGGGCGTTTCAGGAAGTGGAAAATCGACTTTAATCAACGAAACCCTGCAACCCATTATCAGTCAGCACTATTACCGCTCACTAAAAGACCCGCTACCCTACGACAGCATAGAAGGAATTGAGTACATAGATAAAGTGGTTCAAGTAAATCAAGCGCCCATCGGACGCACTCCGCGCTCGAATCCGGCAACTTACAGCGGTGTTTTTACCGACATTCGAAATCTATTCGCCAACCTACCCGAAGCTAAAATCCGTGGCTACAAAGCAGGACGATTCTCGTTCAACATTGCGGGGGGACGTTGTGAAACTTGTGGCGGAAACGGTTACAAAACCATTGAAATGAATTTCTTGCCCGACGTGTACGTTTCCTGCGAATCGTGCAACGGCAAGCGATACAACCGCGAAACGCTGGAAGTCCGCTTCAAAGGAAAATCGATTGCCGACGTGCTGAATATGACCATCAATCAGGCGGTTGAGTTTTTTGAAAATCAAACTTCCATTTTGAAAAAAATAAAAACCTTGCAAGACGTGGGACTCGGCTACATTAAGCTGGGGCAAAGCAGTACGACGCTTTCGGGCGGGGAAAGTCAGCGAGTTAAGCTAGCGTCCGAGCTAGCAAAAAAAGATACCGGCAAAACGCTTTACATTCTCGATGAACCGACCACGGGACTTCATTTTGAAGATATCCGAGTGCTTTTAAAAGTGCTGAATCGCTTGGTGGACAAGGGAAACACGGTCATTGTCATTGAGCATAATTTGGACGTGATAAAAGTTGCCGACCACATCATTGACATCGGTCCGGAAGGTGGTCGCCGGGGCGGTTACATCCTTTGCGAAGGAACACCGCAAGACGTGACGAAATGCCCTAAAAGCGAAACAGGGAGATTTTTGAGCAGAGAACTGTACGAGTAAAAAAAGAGCGAATTTTAATGGAAATGTAATATCCGTTCTTTTTCAGTAAACTGTAATTCAGCTATTTTTGTGATTGAACAAAAACATAAAATTATGAAAACACGGAATTTTTTGATTTTCCTTCTGCTATTTCTTTCGTTGGGCGCATTAGCCGGCGGTGGCGCATTTTTGATTTTTCCCGAAGGATATTCAGGAATGACGCCGGAATTAGTCCTTCAACATTCGCCGTTCAAAAACTTTCTTATCCCGGGGCTTATCTTGTTCACGGTGCTTGGCGTGATGCCAATTTTTGTGGTTTGGGGACTGCTGAAACGGAAAAATTGTAAGTTTGCTCAACTGGTTAATATCTTCCCCGATATGCATTGGTCGTGGTCGTGGGCGGTTTACACGGGCTTTGCACTGCTTATTTGGATTTACATGGAAGTGTATTTCTTAAAAGGCTTTCACTGGCTACATTCGCTTTATTTTTTCTACGGAATTTTACTGTTGGTTGTGGTGCTTTTGAAACCGATTCGCCAACTGTATGCTGAGCAAAAATAATTTCACGCTTAAATTTTCCACCGATGAAATTCTACAAAGCCTACTACAACCGCATTGCGATAGCTGTTTTTGCACGCAAAAATTACGATTGAATAAAAACGCCATTGGCGAACTTGGAGCGTAAGGGTACGAGCACAAGTGGATTGTGCAAACGGGATTGATTCTATCGGTGTGCTGATTTCTTTAGTAGCTCACGGTTTACTACTAAACACAGCCGTCATAGCGCTTCTATTGGTTCGTGCGCTTTCCGTCCGTACACTTTTTCATACGCCTTGCAATAAGGACATTTATCTTGCTCTATTTTTTTGACAAACCAAAATGCAAGCCCGCGCTGTTTTTTCCTTGCGTGACTGCAAACTGGGCATTCAAGGCACTTCTGTGCCATCTTACGGTCTTTTTCGGTAATTGGTTCGGATGTAGTCATAGCTGTAATATTTTTTTAAGTCTTCAAAATTACACAAGAAGTATTACAAAACAGTAAATTTTGAAATATTTTTACGGGAATTTTTCAGAAATATTATTTTTTAGCGTTAACTTATCAAAATCTCATCACTGAATATCAATCACTTAAAACACAATTGCCATTAATTTTTTTCTTACCCTTGCAAAGGAAAAGAGATTGATGTACTTTTGATTCACAAAAACTTTGCATCATTTTTGTTTTAACAATCGTATAAATTCACGCCTAAAATTTTTCATTATGAAATCAAAATATGTTATCATAGCTCTTGCAGTTGCATTAGCATCATTATTTGGTGTTTTTGCATGGGCTCAAAAATCAAATTCAACACAGTTTATGGAATCTCGTTGGAAAAAAGTGGAAGAACTCGACAAAAAGCAGATGCCCGAATCGGCTTTAAAAGAAGTGAAAGCCATTCTTGCTCAGGCGAAAAAGGACAAAAATTCGGGACAAATCCTGAAAGCAATGATTTATCGGATGAAATTTACGACCGATAAAAATCCCGATGAAATGATTCCACTAATGCAGGAATTTGAAACGGAAACGGCAAAAACCGCCAACCTTGCCGATAAAGCCGTGATGTACGCAATGACTGCTGAATTATACAATAATTACTACCAATCCAATCAGTACAATATCGACCGACGTACCGACTTGGAAGGCACCACGCCCGACGACGTGAAGGAATGGACGAAAAAGCATTTCGTGAGTAAAATTGTGGAGTTAAGCAACTTATCGTTGGTAAATCCCGATGTGCTGAAAAAAACCGATGCGCTAAAATACCGCGACATTTTGAAGCGTGGAACGGACAGTCGAGTGATTAAACCGACTTTGTTTGATTTTTTGGCGTATAAAAGAATCGATTTGCTGAAAAATTTCGCAAACAGCGACGGAAACCTATACCCCAACCGCCCCGTGCAAATAAACATCACGCGGGCTTCATCCGCCGGAACGGAGCTGAGCACAGGCGATGCATCTATTCAACAACAAATTACTGAAACGTACAACCAACTGATAGATTATAATCGTCAAAAAGACAACAAACCTGCTTTGATTTACGCCGAATTGCAGAAACTGCTGTTTGAAAACCCGAACCGCGATGACGAGTTTTTGACAAAAATCAATGCTTTGGAAAAGAAATACAACGACAATGAAGCCGCGGTAGAAATTTTGGCAGAAAAAGCAAATTACTTTATTCAGAAAGATGCTGAAAATCCTGAAAGAAAGGATGAAAAATACCGCAAAACAGCTTTTGAAATTACTCAAAACGGCATCAAAAAATATCCGAACTACAAACGAATCGGGTTGCTGAAAAACATTCAAAACGACCTGCTATCCAAAAGCATTTATTCACAAAACGATGTAATTGCCACACCAAATGCTTTACTAAAAATCAACGTTAAATCTCGAAATATAAATCAATTAAAGCTATCGGTTTATAAAGTAAACGCATCGGCGTTGGAATACCAAAAATACAGAATGAACGACAAACGCCATTATCAGAAATCACTTTATCCGAAACGGACGCAAGTCTTCACACGTACACTCGCAACAAAAAAGACCGATAATTTCGACCAAGTTGATACGGTATTTACCATTATAACAGGCGATTATGGCATTTACGAGTACACGGTGGAAGAGCCGGACAACCAAAAAGCCAAAACCAAAACGCTCGGCGGATTTACCGTTACCGATTTGGCCTTTATCCAACGCATGAGTGAAAATCAGCCGTATCAAAACACGAAAAACAGACAAAACACGGAAGCCGAATCGTACGTGGTGGACAGGGTTTCGGGCAAACCGCTGAAAAACGTGTCTATTTCCATTTACAACCAAAAATGGAGCAGAAACAAGTACAATCTAAATTTTGTAAAAAAAGTAACTTCGTCAGCGGATAGTAAGTACCTGATTCCGACCGAAAGGAATTACGGAAATAACTTGGCGTTTTTCGAACGTGGGAACGACAAATTTTTCACGTCAAACACCTATGCGTACTGGGTTCGAAGCACGCAGGAAGAGAAAGCCGATATCGTCGTTTCACTTTTCACAGACCGTTCCATTTACCGACCGGGACAAACGGTTTATTACAAGGGGATTGCTTATTTTTCGGACAAAACAAAACAGGAAGTTGCTAAAGGCCAAGACTTTGAAGTGGAATTAATAAACGTGAATGGCGAGAAAGTCAGCTCTCAAAAAGTAAAATCCAACAATTTCGGTTCGTTTGCGGGTTCGTTTATTCTGCCGGAAACAGGACTGAACGGCGCTTACCTAATGAGCGTGAACAGAATGTCCATTAACTTTTGGGTGGAAGAATACAAGCGACCGACCTTTGAAGTTACCATTGAGCGCCCGAAAGATGAAGTCCGTTTTGGTGAGCAGGTAACGGTGAAAGGCAACGTGAAAGCCTACGCCGGCTACAACATCAGCGATGCAGACGTGAAATACCGCGTGGTGCGCCGTCCACACCGTTTTTGGTGGTGGCACAGCGAACCGGACAAAATCATTACCACCGGCACCGCGAAATCAGACAGCGAAGGAAGTTTTGAAGTAAAATTCACGCCCGAGAAAGACAAGCAAAAGCCCGCCTTCAACCCGTGGCGCGGAATCAGCAACGACACGTACTACACCTATTTCGTTTATGCCGATGTAACCGATCCCAAGGGCGAAACACAGCAGGGCGAACAATCGCTTTCAGTGGGCGATAAATCACTGTTTATCAATGTAGATGTGCCTGAAAAAGCAGATAAAAACGAGAAACTTTTGCTCGATGTAATCACGCAAACGTTGAACGGAGAAACGGTGCAATCAACCGTGAATTATAAAATCGTTCCACTTGAAAATTCGGATGTTTATTACGAAAAAGCGGACGAAAAAACCGTTTGGAAAGAAGGTGCAAGTGTTCTTTCAGGCTCGTTGGAAACCAACGAAAAATTGGAACTCGATTTGAAAAAAAATCCTTCGGGAATGTATAAAATCATTTTCACGACCAAGGATAACCGCGGAAACAATGTGAGAACAGAAAAGCAATTTATTTTGTTTGACAAAAAAGACAAACGTCCGCCCGTAAAGGCTTACAAGTGGATGACAACAGCGAATACCAAACTGAAACCGGGCGAAAAAGCCACGATAAACTTCGGGACATCCACCAAAAACACGTGGGTGCTTTACGAACTGATGCAGGGCGAAAACGTGCTCGAAAGCCGTTGGATTGAATTTAACGACGAGATAAAAACATTTGAAATACCATTCAAGGAAAGCTATGGTGCGGGCGTTACGGCGCAATTTACCTTCGTGAAAGATGAGCAGTTTTTTACCGAGCAAGTGGTTATTTCTCGAAAGGTGGAAGAAAAGAAGCTGACGCCGAGCGTGAGCGTGTTCCGCGACAAGCTAAAACCGGGTGAAAATGCCGAGTGGACCATCCACATCCCCGAATCGGCGAAGGACAAAAAGACCGCCGAACTGCTTATCGGCATGTACGATGCTTCGCTCGATGCAATTCGTCCACACTCGTGGTCGTTTAACCCAATTTACCGCGAGCAGGTGCCTTTTTCGCCTACGTGGAACGGCAAAGGATTTGGCGAAACTGACGGCGATTGGGCAAATATTTCCGAAAGAAAATGGACAGATGTGTCGGAATTTAAGTTTGATGATTTCAATTGGTTTGGACTGAATATGTACGGTAGTCCGATACTTGAAAATATGGTTGTTGCATACGGGCAAAAAGCAGGCTCAAAAAGGGCAATGCGAAGTTCGGCTGTAGCAAATGAAGCAATATCTTTTGACCAATCGAGTATGGAATTAAAGGAAGTTGCCGTAATGGAAGCAAATACAAAAACAGATGCAGTAGCAGAATCTGAGCCAAAGCCGATTCAAATCCGTAGCAATTTCAACGAAACCGCCTTTTTCTATCCGCAACTTCGCACCGACGAAAAGGGAAATGTGAAAGTGTCATTTACCGCGCCGGAAAGCCTTACCCTATGGAACGTGAAAATGCTTGCGCACACGCAAGACTTGTATTTCGGGCAAAATGAAATGGAAGCAATCACTCAAAAAGAGCTGATGGTGCAGATGAATTTGCCGAGATTTGTGCGGAAATCGGACAAATTGACTTTGGTGGCGAATGTTACAAATTTAAGTGATGAAACGCTGACACCAAATGTAAAATTAGAAATTGAAAATGCCTTGCAAGACACAAAAGGCGAAATTTCCATTGCGCCAAAACAAACTCAATCATATTCATGGGAAATTCCGACTTTGAAGGATTTTGACTTGGCAATAGTAAAAATCGTGGCTGAAACTGATAAATTTTCAGATGGCGAGCAGAAATACCTGCCTGTACTACCCGATAAAGTGCTTGTTACCGAAAGCCAAACTATGACTTTGCGAGCTGGACAGACGCGCACTTTCACGTTCGATAATTTTATCAAGAACTTAAAAAACGTGAACACCGAAAATTTCACCGTTGAATTTGCCGGAAACCCGACTTGGTACGCCGTTCAGGCACTGCCGAGCGTTGCGAAAATCGAAGGGGAGAACGCCATCGATTACCTGACGGGCTACTACGCCAACACGCTTGGAAGCTACATTGCCAACACAAATCCGAAGTTGGCTTCTACGTTTGAAAAGTGGAAAAAAGCTGGCGGTACACGCGATGCATTGCTTTCAAATTTGGAAAAAAATCAGGAACTGAAAAACATGCTCTTGGAAGAAACGCCTTGGGTGATGCAAGCCAAAGACGAAACCGAGCAAAAACGGCAAATCGCCCTGCTTTTCGACCTGAACCAAACCCGCAATCAGGCACAAACCTACATAGACAAACTGCTGAAACTGCAAGCGCCGAGCGGTGGTTTTGCGTGGTTCGAGAAAATGCCTGAAAACCGGTACATCACACAAGAAATTTTGCTGAATTTGGCACGACTGAACAAAATGACAAAGGGCGATTTGCTCACTACTCACCGCTCAGTGATCACTTCTGCTCTTAATTATTTGGATTTGCAAATTGCCAAAGATTTCTTTGAACTGAGAAAATGGAACAAGGATTATTACAAACAACAGACCATCAACAATTTGCAATTATTCTACTTGCATGTCCGTTCGGAATATCCAACCATTCCAATTGCAAGAGAAGCCGAAGAAGCCGTGAAATATTACACCGCGCAGTCGGAGAAATATTGGACAAATTGGACGCTCTACGGCAAAGCGATGATGGCAACCGTGGCGCACCGGAACGGCAAAGTGCAATTGGCAAATGAAATCCTGACTTCGATTCGAGAAAACGCAATGAAAACCGATGCACTCGGTATGTATTGGAATGCCAACAAAGCCGGATGGTGGTGGCACGAACGCCCGATAGCAACGCAAACTGCTATTATCGAAGCGTTTGGCGAAATCCGCGATGAGCAAAGCGATATGGATGAAATGAAAATTTGGCTGTTGAAACAAAAGCAAACCCAACGTTGGGACACACCAATCAGCACGCTGGATGCCATTTACGCACTACTGAATTATGGTGCCGATTGGCTTTCAAATGAAGGAAATACAGTTATTAAGCTTGGAAATACAGTTCTGAAACCCAAGGCGATAGAAGCCGGAACCGCTTACATCAAGGAAACTATTCCGACCGAATCGTTGAAGCCCGAAATGGGAAAAATCACGGTGGAAAGCAAAAACAAATCGGGCATTTCATGGGGTTCAGCGTATTGGCAATATTTTCAAGATGTGAACAAAGTGCAGTCACAAGGCAAAGAGATGAAAATCAGCAAGCAACTGTTTGTGGAAAAAATCACCAATCAAGGAAAATCGATGGTCCCGATAGCGCAAACCACACTCGAAAAGGAAGACAAAGTCATCACGCGATTAGTCGTAACTACCGACCGCGACCTTGAATTTGTGTTGCTGAAAGACCTGCGCGCATCGTGCTTCGAACCGATAAATCAAATATCCGGCACGAAATGGAAAGAAGGAACTGCTTATTACCAAACCACCAAAGACGCGTCCACACAGTTCTTTTTCAACTACTTGCGGAAAGGAACCTACGTGTTTGAGTACGAGCTTTGGGCAAACAACAGCGGGACTTTCAGCTCCGGAATGGCTACGATACAATGTCATTACGCGCCAGAATTTGTGAGTCATACGGGCGGAGAATTGATAGTTATTAAATAGTTTCTGCTTGTAATGGTTGTAAAATGACAATTTTTTCAACTATATTTTGAACATTTAATAAATTGCCGATTAAATTCAAAGACTGCTTTTAAACATTGAGCAGTCTTTTTTGTTTTATCGAGAATAAAGTCATTTTTTTTACATAATTTTGCAGTTTAATAGGGTTTGAGCTCTAAAAGTCTTGATTCTATATATGGAAAAAATTTGGTTATACGCCTTGTTAAGTACGTTTGTGGTGAGTGCGATTTCACTGGTAGGCGTATTATTGTTTGCTTTGAAAAGTGATAAATTGCAAAAAATTTTGCTTTTGCTGGTCAGTTTTTCGGTAGGTGCGATGCTTGGAAACTCGTTTTTCCACCTGATTCCCGAGTCATACATCCACATCGAAAACGCGAAACTAACATCTTGGCTTATTTTGGGCGGATTTATGCTGTTTTTCATTATCGAGCAACAGCTCCACACTCATCAAGTAAGTAACCTGTCCGCTACAAACAATGTCAAGCCGTACGGTTACCTTAGTCTGTATGCCGATGGCATCCATAATTTCACAGATGGAATTTTAATCGGCGCTTCGTGGGTATTCACGCCGGAATTGGGTCTGGCAACGACAATCACGATTATTTTGCACGAGATACCGCAAGAAATTAGCGATTTTGGTATTCTTTTGAAAGCCGGATTTTCAAAGAGAAAAGCACTGCTATATAATTTTTTTGTTGCGACATCAGCGATATTAGGTACCATTCTTGCACTCTGGTTTGGTCACGAAGTGGAACATTTTTCCATTTACGTCTTGCCCATTGCATCCGGCGGATTTGTTTATTTAGCCGGCACAAGCCTTTTGCCGGAAGTGCTGAAAAACACGAAAAAAAACAGTTGGATTTATTACAGCCTGTTTGTTTTGTTGGGCTTGGGATTGATGTATTATTTCAGTTTGACCGGTGGGCATAAGCATTGATTTAGGCTATTTTTGTTGATTAAAGAATACAAAATATCAAGTTATGAAAAAAATACTCAATATTCTTATTTTCAGCCTTTTATTTCCAGTTTTTTTATTCTCACAAGAGTTTAGATACAATACAGAAGTACTTTTTTTCTTTGACAATACTGAATTTGCAAAGTCAAATCTCGCAATTGACCAAACAATGGCAGGCGTATCGCTTACGCAAGAACTCGGATGGAAATTTGATAAAAACCATTACATTATGGGCGGTGCGAATGCAATAAAAAATTTTGGGGGAAAGAATTTTTTAGACAAAATCAATTTTCTCGCCTATTATCAGCTGAAAGACAAAAATACACTTTTCAAAGCAGGAGTTTTCCCACGTTACGGTTTACTAAGCGATTACTCTAATTTCTTTTTTCAAGATTCAATCGATTTCTATAACCACACGATGGAAGGACTTTACCTGCTAAAAGGCAACGAAAGACACTTTATCAAGCTTTGGCTTGACTGGACTGGTCTACAGAGCGAAACAGATAGAGAGACTTTTTTTATTGGCGCATCGGGATATAAAAAATTTGGAAAACTGTTTTTCGCCGATTTTCAGTCGTATATGTTTCACTTCGCAACTACCCGCCCGAATGTGGATAGATTAACTGTATCAGACAATCTGTTAGGACAACTTTCAATTGGATTGAAACATTCAAATGATAACGGATTGAATAATTTCAGATTATCGGTTGGAGTGCTTTCCGGATTTGAACGGGATAGAATCAACATGGATAACTACGGAACCCCAACCGGCGGAGTAGCACAGTTTGACATTGATTATAAGGGGTTTGGAATGGAAAATCTGTTTTATTATGGACAAGAACGGATGGTGCTTTATGACAGATACGGGAATCAGCTCTATTGGGGAAATCCATTTTTACGCTCAGAAATGTATTATCAAAACAAATTGTATTGGACTTTTCTGGACAACAAATACGTAAAAGGGCAAGTTGCCGCACGCACTCATTTTTCCGAAGGAAATTTTTTATTCGAACAGATGCTGACATTGAGCGCCCGCATCAACAATGACCAACCCAAAAAGGCACAACGCAAATAAAATGTAGTGTTTAAGTGGAATAACAGTGCAATTATGCAACCTTGCGATTAGCTTATTCTACAAAAAATTTTTATCTTTGTTTTTCATCAGATGTTTTTTGTCTGAATGTCTTGCTTCTAACCTCTAAACGCCTAAAAAATGCTCGTAAAAACATTTGGCGCGGCAGTTCAAGGAATTAACGCTACCCTTATAACCATCGAAGTAAATGTAAGCCAAGGAATTCGCTTTATGATTGTGGGACTGCCTGATAATGCCGTGCGCGAAAGCCATGAACGTGTTGCTTCTGCATTAAAATACAACGGTTATGACTTACCTCGAAAACAAGTAATCATAAATATGGCTCCCGCCGATATCCGCAAAGAAGGCTCTGCCTACGATTTGCCGTTAGCCATCGGAATTATGGCTGCCTCTGAAAAAATTCCTCACGAAGAACTGGAAAACTACGTAATCATGGGCGAATTGTCGCTTGACGGCAGTATGCGCCCCATAAAAGGTGTGTTGCCCATCGCCATTAAAGCACGAGAAGAAAAGTTCAAAGGTTTTATTTTGCCCAAAGAAAATGCGCGCGAAGCTGCTGTGGTGAACAATTTAGATGTTTACGGCGTAGAAAATATCAAAGAAGTTATCGGCTTCTTCAAAGGAGAAACTACGTTGGAACCAACCATCGTAAATACTCGTGAAGAATTTTATCAACACCTTAATCTTTCCGATATTGATTTCTCGGATGTAAAGGGTCAAGAAAATGTAAAGCGTGCGTTGGAAGTGGCTGCCGCAGGGGGACACAACATTATACTTGTAGGACCTCCGGGCGCCGGAAAGTCAATGCTTGCCAAAAGATTACCTACTATCCTACCGCCCCTTTCGCTTCATGAAGCCCTTGAAACTACCAAAATTCATTCTGTAGCAGGGAACATAGACAGCGATACATCCCTTATTTCACAAAGACCGTTTAGAAGCCCACACCATACGATTAGCGATGTTGCTCTTGTCGGTGGCGGAACTTTTCCGCAACCCGGTGAAATTTCACTGGCACACAACGGCGTTTTATTTCTTGACGAATTGCCGGAATTTAAAAGAACCGTGCTTGAAGTGATGCGCCAACCCCTGGAAGATAGGAAAATAAGCATCTCCCGTGCTAAATTTGCCATTGATTATCCGGCAAGTTTTATGCTGGTAGCTTCGATGAATCCCTGTCCGTGTGGATATTATAACCACCCAACCCGCGAATGTGTTTGCTCCCCGGGCGTGGTGCAGAAATATTTGAGCAGAATTTCGGGTCCGTTGCTTGACAGAATCGATCTGCATATCGAAATCGTGCCGGTGCCGTTTGAGAAAATGGCGGAACTTAAACCGTCTGAAAGCAGTGATGCGGTAAGGCAACGGGTTGTAAAAGCGCGAGAAATTCAAGCGCGCCGTTTCAGAGATGTGGACGGCGTTTACAACAATGCTCAAATGTCATCTAAACTGCTCCGTGAACATGCAAAAATTGACAAACCCGGTAGCGAACTGCTAAAAAATGCTATGCTTAAACTGAACCTTTCCGCCCGTGCGTACGACCGCATCTTGAAAGTTTCTCGCACCATCGCTGACCTTGACGACAGCGAAAACATCATGCCCTACCACTTAGCAGAAGCCATCAACTATCGGAATTTAGACCGTGAAGGATGGGCAGGGTAACGTTGAATAGATTTGTTGAAAGTAAAAGCGCTTTAAAAAAACTTTCTGGTAGTAAGTCGATGGACGATTCGATTACGGACATCAATCAGCTTGTAAAGTTTGGTAGATTGTTCTAATTTGGCAACCAACAAGCTGTTAAAGCGCACTTTATGAAGGTATTTTACCAAGTTTGAATACCATTTTAAGGCAAATTGGCAGGTGAAGAACTGTAAGAGTAGAAAAATCAGCGTCATGCCCCAGTTTGGCGAAATGGTCAGATGAAAAACTAGCATCTGCAAAAAGTAAAACAGTGGAAACGTAATCATTCCTACCCCAAACTGAAAAGAGCTGTAGAACCCACTGTATTCAACTTTCACGAGTTTACGAATCCATACCGGCACAAAAACAGGCAGCACATTCGTCAGAAAACCAAACAGCGCTATCGGTAACGTTATCAACAGAGACAGGAAACGGAGAAAACTGGTTTCATCGGCTTTCTGCTGACTGAAAATAGATGATTTAAAATGCAGTTTTTTTAGCAATGATTTATAGTTTTCGGTCTGCCTAATTAAATCCGACATTAACTCCGGATTATTCTTTTCAATATCAACCAGTGCCTTCGCTGCTTGCTGTTTCAGTTTAAATCTTTCAAACGTCGGATTTTCCTTTTCGCCCCTTTCTACGTACTCTTCAGCCATGATGTCTGTTATGGTTTCAAAGGTTTCGTAATTTTCGGTAGTAGCTAAGTCAAGCGTCAAATCAGAAAGTCGCCCATGAAGTTCAGCGCGTAAATTATTCATCGTAGCAGGAGCATTTATATGAAACTGCTCCATGTATTCATCTACACATATCGGCTCTCCGATATTAATAATAAGGTGTTTCCCGCACTTAATCAAGTCTCCCATGTTGATTCCTACTGGAACAATCTTCACTTTTTTTTCACTTGAAAATTCTTTCTGCGCTTCGAAAGCTAATCTAAAAACACCCTTCAGCAACGGACGAATCCGATGCTCTTCCCCTTGCCCACCTTCCGGCATGATACATACGGCATGACCAAAACGCATGACTTCGATGCAGTCATACATAATCCGTTGGTTTTTACCTAAGTTTTCAAACCCGTCGCGCATACGAAACGCAGGCATGATTTTGGCAAAGTGCATAAGTTTTGCTACCGTTTTGTTCGCAAAAAAATCGGCGCGAGCCAAATAAACAACGGCTTTTCGCCTTGGCATCAACGACAGTACGGCCAAGGCATCCATCATAGCATTCAAGTGGTTAGGCGCAAAAATCAAAGCAGAATTATCTGTCGGAAGATTCTCTCTGCCGTTTACAATGATTTCACTATAAAAACGACGGAAGCCAAATAGCAAGTACGCTCTGCCTATGCTGTACGGTAAAGTATATTCGAAGATTTTGCCCATAAAGAAACTTAATGCTGCAAATTTAATAAATATTGACCAGTAAAAAAGGAAATGATTCGGTAAAATTTGAAGTAAAGGCAAAAAAGCATCAAATATAAACGTTTCTTTTCTCAAAAAATGCTTGATAACGCTCGTATCTGATTAGGAAATAAAAGCTATAAATTCTCAGATGTTTTCAAATTGCGCTAGTAATTTGAAGCCATGACAAACCAAAAAGATTTCTCTGATATCTATTTAATTAAAAAAAAGTCGTATATTTGCACTTCGTTTAAAAACTCGTATTTTAATCATATTTTAAATAATTTATAAGTTAATTTTGCTATGCAAAACAAAGGACTTGTCATAACACTTGCAATAGCACTTGCACTCGTCAGCTTATTTTATTTGTCGTTTAATCTTGTAACGATGAGATATGAAAACATAGCTGAAGAAAAAGCAGCAAGTGCAAAAGAACTATTTCAAAAAACGCCACAATTGGCCAATTTACCAGCTAAAGAAAGAAGCCATCTATTAGATAGTATTGGAAATTTAGCCTACTACAACTACCTTGATTCTGTTGGGAAACAAAAAGTATGGTTGGGTTACACCTTGAAGCAAACTCGTGAAAAGGGTGTGAATCTTGGTCTCGACCTAAAAGGTGGTATGAACGTTACGCTGGAAATTTCAGTACCTGAAATTCTGCGCGCTTTATCCAATTACAATACTTCACCTAACTTTAATCGCGCACTGGAAATTGCTTCAGAACGTCAGAAAACAAGTAGCGGAACAGCATACCTGGACCTTTTCGTCCAGGCTTACAATGAAATTGACCCACAGGCGAAGTTAGCTACTATTTTCAGCACTTTCGACATGAAAGACCGTATCTCGCTAAGCAGTACGAACGATGAGGTCATTAAAATTTTGAGAGCTGAAATTGACGCTGCCATCAACAATTCATTTAACGTACTCCGTACCCGTATTGACCGATTTGGTGTAATTTCTCCAAACCTTCAGAAACTAGAGAACACAGGACGTATTTTAGTTGAACTCCCGGGTGTGGATGAGCCCGAGCGCGTTCGTAAATTGCTTCAGGGTTCTGCTAACCTCGAGTTTTGGCCCACGTATGAATTAAGTGAAATCCTTAATAATTTAATCGAAGCAAACACAGTTATTGCAAAACTGAGTGAATCAGGTATGTTGCAAGATTCAATTGCCACAGAAGCTCCAGTTGCTGAAGAGACTTCAATTGTTAAAGAAAGCCCGATTGATTCTACAGCACTAGCAGAAGCTCCTGTTAGTCAAATAGATAGTTTAAAAGCCGCTTTAACATCCAAAAAATCCGTTGCAGACTCATTAAAACTTGTCGAGCAAAACAAAAAAGAAAATCCATTATTTGCTCTCCTTGCTGTTAATGCACAAGGCGGACAAGTTGCTCGTGGCCCGGTTATCGGAGTTGCTGCAGGCAAAGACACCACACTTATCAATCAGTACTTAAATTTAAGACAAGTAAAAGACGTGCTTCCACGTGACCTTGGCCTTCGCTGGAGTGTAAAAGCTGTGGATGTAAACGAGCAATACTTCGAGCTGATAGCAATTAAATATATCAATCGAGAAGGTCGTGCTCCACTAACAGGAAGCGTGATCACCAGAGCCGACATCGAATACAGTCAGACTTCTGCAGCCCCCGGTGTAAGTATGTCTATGAATGCAGAAGGTGCAAAAACTTGGGCTCGCTTAACCAAAGATAATATCGGTAAGTCAATCGCAATTGCTCTTGATGGATATATCTATTCATACCCGACCGTGCAAAACGAAATTACTGGTGGACAATCCAATATTTCCGGACGTTTTACACCTGAAGAAGCAAAAGACTTGGCAAACGTACTTCAATCCGGTAAAATGCCGGCGCCCGCTCGTATCGTACAAGAAGATGTTGTAGGTCCTTCTCTTGGAGAAGAAGCCATTAATAGCGGTATGTGGTCGTTTATAGTAGCATTCATTCTCGTAATGCTTTACATGATTTTCTACTATGGCCTTATCCCGGGACTTATGGCAGATACCGCGCTGCTTATCAACGTATTCTTCTTAATGGGAATTCTGGCTTCGTTCGGAGCCGTGCTGACCTTACCGGGTATTGCGGGTATTGTGCTCACTCTCGGTATGGCAGTGGACGGTAACGTGCTTATCTATGAGCGTGTCCGGGAAGAGATTGAAGCCGGGAAAAACATGAAGAGAGCTGTCCACGATGGATTTAACAATGCTATTTCGGCAATTATTGATGCCAACGTTACGACATTATTGACCGGTATCGTTCTCTTTATCTTCGGACAAGGTCCCATCAAAGGATTTGCCACGACACTCATTATCGGTATTGTAACTTCATTCATCACTTCGGTGTTTATCACCCGCTTGATGCTGGAAGCGTATGCAAACCGCAAAAACGCCAAAGAGCTTCCGTTCACAACCGGAATTACAAAAACTTGGTTCCAAAACTGGACAATTGACTTTATAGCAATAAGAAAGAAAGCTTATTTACTGTCAATTATAATTGTTGTTATTGCTATTCTTGGATTCGCTATTAGAGGAATGAGTTTGGGAATTGACTTTAGTGGAGGACGCAACTACATAGTTCAGTTTGAACAGCAAATTGAAACTGAAGAAGTAAGGCAAATGCTTGAGGACACCTTTGAAGACACAGAGGCACAGGTTATTAGCATCGGTTCTAACAAAGATAAAGTCAGGATTTCCACCAAATATAAAATCGAAGATAGTTCAGATGATGTTGAGGAAGAAATTGTTACTAAACTCTACAACGATTTGAAACCTCTGATTGGCGACAATACACTGATTGAATTTACCCAGAAAAATATTGTGAACTCTCAAAAAGTAGGTCCAACTGTTGCTGATGACATTAAAGTTTCATCAATTTGGGCTGTTTTGATTTCACTGTTGCTGGTGTCGCTGTATATCTTAATCCGATTTAGAGACTTTGCTTTCTCCATCGGTGCCATGATTTCTATTGCACACGACGTCATTCTAATCATCGGGACATTTGCTCTGCTTTGGGGTATCCTGCCGTTCTCCATGGAAGTCGATCAGCAATTTATTGCTGCTATCTTGACATACGTAGGGTTCTCTGTAAACGACACCGTAGTTATTTTCGACCGTATTCGAGAACATATCGGGCTGTATCCTAAGCGTGACAGAAAAAAGATTATCAACGACGCCTTGAACGAAACGCTCAGTCGTACATTTAGTACATCCATGAGTGTGCTGGTAGTGCTTATAGCTATTTTCTTCTTTGGTGGCGAGACCATCCGCGGATTTATATTTGCCATGCTAGTGGGTACGGTACTTGGTGTTTACTCAACGCTGTTTGTTGCTGTTCCTTTAGCATACGATGTGTATATAAATCGATTGAAGAAAAAATTGAGTAAAGATCAAAAAGAATTAGCGACAGCTAAAACAAAAAAATAATTAATTAGTAATTCTTTTAATTACAAAAACCTTGCTTTGATGTAAAAGTAAGGTTTTTGTTTGTTTCTTCACTTTAACTTTTTCAATCCTACTGTTGTAATTGTAAAGTGGAAATATCTATAAATTTTGCCATAACACAAATAATATATATTTTTGCATTGATTAATAAATTAAAACAAAAAACATTATGGGATTTGTAAAAGAATTTAAAGAGTTTGCCTTAAAAGGCAGTGCCATAGATATGGCAGTCGGTATAATTATCGGCGGAGCGTTTGGCGCAATAGTTACAAGTGTAATTGACGACTTGATTATGCCGATTATAGGTGCAATTATAGGGAAACCCGATTTCAGCAGCCTGTACTGGGTTATTAGAGGTACCGTACCTGATGGTCTCCCACTTGAAGAAGCTCGTAAAGTAGCGGAAGCTTCTGTTTTTGCATACGGTAACTTTATCACTGTGCTGATTAACTTTTTGCTTTTGGCTCTTGTTATTTTCTTGCTTGTGAGAGGCATTAATAAGTTGAGAAAAGACGACACTGAAACACCTGAGCCAACAAAAGAGGAAACACTTCTTAGTGAAATTCGCGATTTGTTGAAAGCAAAAAAATAATTAATTAAAATTCTATTGTGAAAATTCGTTTTGAGAGATCTTTATCTTACTCAAAACGAATTTTTTATTTTAAAAATAGAAGGTAAACTAGCAAATCCAGACGGCTTAAATCTTACAAAATGATGAAATTATTACAACATCTGTGTTGTGGCATTATTTTTGCAAGAAGCTAAATTCATTGTAAATTAACAGATTATGAAAAAGATATCTATTACAGTTGTTCTTATAACTACCTTTTTAATAGTGTTTTTAGGCTGCAAAGAAGCATCTAAACAGACTCAGACAACGATACCTTATTCTACACAATTTACTGTACCGAATGACTTGCCGGAAATCAACACTCCTTATCCCATAGTATCATTGACAATCCCGACAAACACCGAAACAACGCTGCAAAATAAGGGATACAAATTAAACATGGTAGAAAGGATTGAACTCGAAAAGATTAATTTAGTGCTAAATAGCCCTACAGATGGAGACCTTGGCTTTTTTAGGGCCATTCAAATTTATGCAGAAGCTGACGGATTAGAAAAAGTACTTTTAGCTGAAAAAACAATTGAAAATTCGACTAAAAAGCTGACTGATATTTCTTTAGACTGTAAAAAAATAAACTTGTTGGGGTTTTTCAAGCAACCTGAAATTATGCTAACTGCCTTAGTTACAACAGACCAAAAAGTAACTCACGAGTATACGATTGATGTCATTTCAGTATGTATGGCGGATATCAAAGTGTTTGGCTTATAAAATATTCTCAAATAAATCACGAACGGTTTCAAAATTTTGAAGCCGTTTTTTGTATTAATAGATTTAACAGATATACCGTATGTGTTCCTAAAAAATAGAAACTCATATTCTATCATTACAGAATCATAAGAATTATTTTTTTTACTATCTTTGTCATTGGTAGAATTTTTCTGACTCAAGTCCGAAATCCGACGGACACTTCTACCTTTTTCAAAATCTTAAAGCAATAGTTGAAAAATCAACTTGACAAATTATCATTATGGCAAAAATACTTGTAATTGACGATGAGCGAAGCATTCGGAATACGATGAAAGATATTCTGGAGTTTGAAAAACACAAAGTAGTAGTGGCAGAAAACGGCAGAGTAGGTTTAGATACAGCTCTTCATGAAGAATTTGACCTAATATTTTCTGATATCAAAATGCCGGAAATGGACGGCATGGAACTGCTGGATCAACTTCAAGAAAGTGCAATTGAAACACCTGTCGTTATGATTTCCGGGCATGGAAACATCAGCACTGCCGTAGAGTGCATTAAAAAAGGGGCATTTGATTTTATTGAAAAACCCATCGACCTGAACCGTATGCTGGTAACCGTTCGGAATGCACTAGATAAAGGTAATTTGGTGACGGAGACTAAAACTTTAAAGAAGAAAGTAGCTTCTAAAAATCAGATGATTGGAAAATCTCCAGCTATTGAAAAAGTGCGTGAAATGATAGCAAAAGTTGCTCCGACAGATGCCCGTGTACTCATTACAGGAGCTAACGGTACAGGCAAAGAAGTGGTGGCACGTCTTCTGTACGAAAATAGCAATCGTGCACAAGCCCCGTTCGTAGAAGTAAACTGTGCCGCCATCCCTTCAGAACTAATTGAAAGTGAACTGTTTGGACATGAAAAAGGTTCTTTTACTTCTGCACATAAACAACGCATCGGAAAATTTGAGCAGGCTGATAATGGAACAATTTTCCTTGATGAAATCGGCGATATGAGTCTCGCTGCCCAAACAAAAGTGCTGCGTGCCTTGCAAGAAAACGAAATTTCACGTGTGGGAAGTGACAAAATCATTAAAATCGATGTGCGCGTTTTTGCAGCTACCAACAAAAACTTGAAAGAAGAAATTGAAAAAGGCAACTTTCGCGAAGATTTGTTCCACCGCTTGAATGTGATTCCAATCCATGTGCCCACGCTAGATGAGCGAAAAGAAGACATACCGCTCTTAGTGGACCACTTTACGGAACAAATCTGCACTGAGCAAGGCATTCAACTTAAAACATTTGATTCGAAAGCCATAAAAGCGCTACAAGCTCGCACCTGGCGAGGCAATATTCGTGAACTTAGGAATATAGTGGAGCGCTTGATTATTCTCGGAAATAAAAAAATATCGAAGCAAGACGTCGAAAATTTCTCATAACTTATAAATTCCTGAAAACATATGAAAGCAATTTCAGAACTCAAAATAGCTATTACGAATGATCATGCAGGCTTTGAATTGAAACAAGCAATCGTAGAATATCTTAAAAAACAAAAACCGTTGTATTTCCATGATTTCGGATGTCAATCGCCAGAAAGTTGTGATTATCCGGACTTTGCACATCCCATGGCAGAAGCCATTGAAAAGGGTGAAATAAATTTCGGAATTTCCATCTGTGGCAGCGGTAACGGTATCAGTATGGTAATGAACAAGCATCAGGGGATTCGCGCTGCGCTCTGCTGGAATGAGGATATTGCTCGACTCGCTCGCCTTCATAACGATGCAAACGTACTTTCACTTCCTGCTCGATTTATTTCTCAACAAGAAGCACTAAAAATGATAGACGCTTTCTTTAGTACTGATTTTGAAGGAGGAAGACACAAAAGAAGAATCGATAAAATTCCTTTGAAATCCCTTTGATTCTTTAAAATAGAATTTCTTTTCGCTTAACAACAAAAAATGCTTTCCCTTTGGAAAGATGTGAAACTTTATGACACAAATATCAGAGTTCGGAGAATTTGGTTTAATTTATCACCTTACGAAAAAAATAAAGCTTACTAATTCATCAACAGTTAAAGGTATTGGTGACGATGCTGCCGTATTGGATTACAACGATAAACAAGTACTCATAACCACTGATTTATTGCTTGAAGGTGTTCATTTTGATTTGGTGTATGTTCCGCTGAAACACTTGGGATACAAGGCAGCAGTGGTTAATTTTTCGGATATTTACGCCATGAACGGACACCCGAAGCAAATTACCGTTTCACTCGGTGTTTCTAACCGATTCACCGTTGAACATTTGGAAGAAATTTACAGCGGTATCCTGCTTGCTTGTAAAAACTATGGCGTTGACGTAGTAGGCGGAGATACAACAGCGTCTCTTACCGGGTTAACCATCAGTATTACTTGTATTGGCGAAGCCGAAAAAGAAAAAATTGTATATCGAAACGGAGCGAAAGGAAACGATTTGATATGCGTTTCGGGGAACTTAGGCTCAGCTTATATGGGCTTACAACTCCTTGAACGCGAAAAACTTGTGTTTGAAGGTCAGACAGGAAATATCCAGCCCGACTTTGCCGGAAAAGAGTATATTCTTGAACGCCAACTGAAACCGGAAGCTCGAAAAGACATCATCGAGCAATTAGCAAAAAAAGGAATCCAACCCACGTCTATGATGGATATTTCAGACGGACTTTCATCGGAATTAATTCACATTTGTAAGCAAAGCAATGTCGGATGCCGAGTGTATGAGGACAAGATTCCTATTCACATACAAGCTGCTCAAATGGCAGAAGAACTGAATATGAACATTGTAACGGCAGCACTCAACGGAGGCGAAGATTACGAATTGCTTTTTACCTGCTCTATTGATGATTACGAGAAAATAATTGGACTAAAGAATGTGGGAATTGTCGGACACATTACGAAATCGGAGCTTGGAATGAATCTAATTGGAAGAAACGGAGAAGAAATTCCGCTAAAAGCACAGGGCTGGAACTCGTTGAAAGGGTAACAGCTTTTTTCTACATTCTTGCCATTTTTTGAAATAATTCTACTATTCTGCTATTCTTATAATAAATCTTAAGATTTCTTTTCTCAATCACTTGCAATGAACCAACTAATAGAATGCGTTCCCAATTTCAGCGAAGGAAACAACATACAGGTTATCAGCAAAATAGCTAATGTTATAAAATCGGTAAATGGTGTAAAATTATTAGATATTGACCCGGGGAAGGCAACGAATCGCACAGTAATAACTTTCGTAGGAGAGCCGGAACTGGTATGCGAAGCAGCTTTTCGGGCAGTAAAGAAAGCTTCCGAGCTAATTGATATGGGCAAACATCACGGTGAGCACCCCCGTTTTGGGGCAACCGATGTCCTGCCACTTATCCCCATCAAAAACATCACTATGAACGAAGTGGTGATGTATGCACGAAAATTAGGAAAACGCATCGGTGATGAACTGGGCATCTCGGGTTATTTCTACGAATTTGCTTGTACGGACGAAAAACGGAGAAATCTTGCCGCTTGTCGTGCCGGAGAATACGAAGGACTGCCTGAAAAACTGACCAATCCCGCGTGGAAACCAGACTTTGGACCGGCAGAATTTAATGAAACAGTGCAAAAAACGGGTGCAACAGCTATCGGCGCACGGAATTTTTTGATTGCTTACAATGTCAATTTAGATACAACTTCCGCCCGTTTAGCAACCATCATCGCATCGGACATTCGAGAAAAAGGACGTGCCAAACGAGAAGGCGATTCATTGACCGGAAAAATAATGAGAGATGACAAAGGAAAGACAATTTACACGCCCGGAATGCTGAAAGCCGTAAAAGGAATCGGCTGGTACATAGAAGAATATGGCATCGCACAACTCTCATTTAACCTGACCGACACAAACGCAACATCGCTGCACCAACTTTTTGAAACATCATGCGAACAAGCTGCTAAATATGGCATTCGTGTAACCGGCTCAGAATTAGTAGGTATGATACCTTTACAAATTATGCTCGATGCCGGCAGGTACTTCTTGAAAAAACGACACAAAAGAACCGATTTTTCCGATAAAGAAATTATAAACTTCGCTGTAAAATCGCTCGGTTTGGATGATCTGGCACCTTTTGACCCGAGAAAGAAAATCATAGAATATCGATTGGCAGATAGGTAATTAATTTTTATTACATTTGTATTTTTGAAATATCATGGCTAAATCAAAAACCGTTTACGTTTGTCGAAATTGTGGTGCTGACTCACCCAAATGGATAGGGAAATGTCCTTCTTGTGGTGAATGGAACTCGTACGTAGAAGAAATTATCCAAAAAGAGCCGTCATCATCTAAAGTTGTCATAGCCGGGCTGACACCAACAAAGCAAAAACCCATCCTTATTTCAGAGGTTCAAACTTCCGTTGAAGAACGAATTGACACGAGTAGCAACGAGCTGAACCGCGTACTGGGAGGTGGATTGGTAAAAGGCTCGTTGGTACTGATTGGCGGTGAACCGGGCATCGGAAAATCTACGTTGGTGCTACAAGTTGTGCTTGGAATGAAAGACAAACGGACACTTTACATTTCCGGAGAAGAGAGTGTCAGCCAGTTGAAACTACGTGCCGAACGACTTTCGTACGAAGAACCGGATTGCTACATCATCAGCGAAACTTCGCTCGAACAAGTTTTTGTTCATGCTCAAAACGTCCAACCCGATTTACTGGTTATCGATTCCATCCAAACCATTACCACCGAATCCATCGAGTCGTCGCCCGGGAGTGTGTCGCAAGTGCGCGAATGTGCTTCGGCGTTGCTTAAATTTTGCAAAACAACCAATATCCCCGTTTTACTAATCGGGCACATCAATAAGGAAGGAAGCATTGCCGGACCAAAAGTGTTGGAACACATCGTGGACACGGTGTTGCAGTTCGAAGGAGACCAACACTACATGTACCGCATCCTTCGACCGATAAAAAATCGCTTCGGGAGTACATCTGAACTCGGCATTTTCGAAATGCAACAAACCGGATTGCGTGAAGTGAGCAACCCGTCCGAGCTGCTTCTCTCTCAAAACCACGGAGGAATGAGCGGCGTGGCAATTGCATCTGCCATTGAAGGCATCCGCCCGTTCTTGATTGAAGTGCAAGCATTGGTCAGTTCGGCTGCATATGGCACCCCGCAACGCTCTTGCACAGGATTTGACTTACGGCGATTGAACATGTTGCTTGCCGTACTGGAAAAACGGGCAGGATTTAAGTTGGCGCAAAAAGATGTGTTTATGAACATTGCCGGAGGCATAAAAGTGAATGATCCTGCCATTGACCTGGCTGTGATTTCGGCGGTACTTTCGTCGAGCTTGGATATTGCTATCCAATCACATGTCTGCATGGCTGGCGAAGTGGGACTTTCCGGAGAAATACGTCCCATTAACCGACTAGAACAACGTATCCGCGAAGCAGAAAAATTGGGTTTCAAAAAAATGATTATTCCCCATGTCAATCTGAAAAGTTTAGATTTAAAGAAAATCAAAATTGAACTAATACAAGTGCGAAAAGTGGAGGAGGCGTTTCGGGTTTTGTTTAACAGTCCATCTTAATTAAAAGGTTATTAGCTTTCATCTTAACAAAAATTAAAGTTACTTGCTTAAAATAAAACCTGTTGATTGAATTGACTCATTTTCAGTAAAAATCACTACCTTTGCATGCATTTTCTTAATGGATAAATGAAAAAGAAGCGCATCAAACACATTTTATCGGATTTCTTGCAGCGTATGCGGTTCAAATATCGCGTTTCCATTACTAATGAAAATACGCTGGATGAAACGTGGTACACGCGCTTATCAAGATTTAGCGTGCTGATATTTGTTACTGCATTTTTTCTCACTACGTTTATTCTTCTTACACTGATAATTTTCATCACGCCACTTCGGTTTTACCTTCCGGGATATCAAGATTCCGGTAATCGGATTGCGATGATTCAGCAAACCATGCGGCTCGATTCGATAGAAAAAGAAGTGCAACTACGAGATGCGTACTTGGTTGCTTTGAAGGAGAACATGACAGAATCAACACACATCGACACAACAAGAGCACTTGACTCTGTTCAGCTGAAAGAAAGAGCCACAAAGATAATGGAAAAAACTAAGCGAGAAGAAGAGTTTGTAAGAAAATACGAAGAAACTGAAAAATATAACTTAGGTGCGGTAACTCCATCTACAAATGAAAAAATGTACGTTTTTTTCCGTCCGGTGAGCGGTGTTGTGGCATCTACTTTCAACCCGAAAGATGAAGAATACGGCATAAAGATTATCACATCACCGCACGAAACGGTAAAAAGTGTATTGGAAGGAAGAGTGATTTGCACCGAATACACATTTGAAAATGAATGGGTTATACTGATTTTACATGGGAACGATTACATTTCAATTTATAAAAACAATACGCGGCTTCTGAAGCATATCGGCGACTATGTTAAAGCAGGTGAGAGCATTGCAATTACCGGTACTGAAGAAAACGATAAAAGTTCAAATAAGTTTTTTTATTTTGAAATTTGGAAGAAAGGAAACCCAATAAATCCACAAGATGTAATTACGTTTAGGTTTTAAGCGTTAAACGTATGAAGTAACAAAGAAAACATCAATGCAAAAAAAGAAAAATATCGCCATACTCGGTTCAACCGGTTCTATCGGAAGGCAGGCGTTGGATGTTATCAAGGCAAACCCCGATCGATTTGAAGTAAGAGCCCTAACAGCCAATAATAGCCTTGAGCTACTGATTAAACAAGCATGTGAATTTCAGCCTGATATGGTGGCAATTGCGAATGAGAAACATTATTCCCGACTCAAAACAGCTTTGGCTGATCAGCCGATTAAGGTTTTTGCAGGCGATGAAGCGATTGCACAAATTGCCGAATTGAACTCGATAGATATTGTACTGACTGCTATGGTAGGATACGCAGGCCTGAAACCGACCATACACGCCGTGAAAGCCGGGAAAATTATCGCGTTGGCAAACAAAGAAACGCTAGTTGTGGCAGGAGAGATAATCAAAGAGTTGGCACAAAAACACAATTCTGCCATTTTACCCGTAGATTCTGAACATTCTGCCATCTTTCAGTGTTTGACAGGCGAAGGCGATAATCCGATTAATAAAATCATTTTAACGGCTTCGGGCGGTCCTTTCCGCAATAAAACGATGGACAAATTGAAGCACGTAACTTCAAAGCAAGCGCTGATACATCCTAACTGGAATATGGGAGCAAAAATAACGATAGACTCCGCAACCATGATGAACAAAGGATTTGAAGTGATTGAAGCAAAATGGCTTTTTGGGCTGAAATCGGAACAGATTGAAGTGCTCGTCCACCCGCAATCCATCATCCACTCGATGGTGGAATTTGCTGACGGCTCTATCAAAGCACAGCTCGGAATGCCGGATATGAGACTGCCGATTCAGTATGCATTTACCTATCCGGACAGGCTAAAAACTGATTTTCCAAAAGTAGATTTCTTGAAATATCCTGAATTGACTTTTGAAAAACCGGACACAACCCGTTTCAGAAACCTGGCATTGGCTTACCAAGCAATGAAAATAGGTGGAAATATGCCTTGCATACTCAATGCAGCCAACGAAGTCGTGGTGTCGGCATTCTTGAAAAATAAAATCGGATTTTTGCGGATGAGCGATGTAATAGAAAAAACAATGCAGAAAGTAGGATTTATCAAAAAACCTGCATATGAAGATTATGTAGCGACAGATGCAGAAGCACGGAAAATTACTATAGAGAGTTTATAAGTTAAAAATTTTATTCGTAAATAAATTAAATGGAAATATTTTTAATACGCGCGGCACAGCTAATTTTAAGTTTGGCAATCTTAGTGCTGCTTCACGAGTTTGGCCACTTTGCTTTCGCACGCCTTTTCAAGGTGCGCGTGGACAAATTTTATATGTTTTTTAATCCGAAATTTTCCTTGATGCGTGCAAAAAAAATCAACGGAAAATGGCACGTAAAGTTTTTTGCACCGAACGTTGAACCGAATGAACGGATAAAACTGGACAGCTCGGGAAATCAAGTGATGCAAGAAGATGGGAAAACACCCGTGATGGAGCCTGTACCACTCGCCGATATGGCTATGGACGACTGGCGCCGCTACCCGGAAAGCACCGAATGGGGAATTGGATGGTTACCACTGGGCGGATACTGCAAAATTGCAGGAATGATTGACGAAAGCATGGATAAAACAGCAATGGCACAACCCCCAAAACCGTGGGAATACCGTTCACGTCCCACTTGGCAGCGGCTACCGATTATTATCGGAGGCGTTTTGGTCAATTTTCTGCTTGCACTGGCAATTTATTCTGCCGTGCTTTTCACGTGGGGAAAAGAATATATCCCGCTCGAAAATGCCAAGTACGGACTCAGCTTCTCGCAACAAATGATTGATGCCGGATTTCAAGACGGAGATCACATAATTAGCGTGGACGGTGTAAAAATAACCCAAA
>JAAYSS010000126.1 GCA_012518275.1 Bacteroidales bacterium | reverse complement strand
GGATATTCGCGAAGCGTGCCGAGCTGTTGTTGAGTTTAGTAAAATGACCGATAAAGCGGGTAATCGGATAGTAAAAGGTGCAGAATTATTGGATAAAAAATCACTTTCTTCGGTAAACGATCAGACCGGAGAAGGGCTGACAGCTATTTTGACTGAAGCAAAAGGAAATTCACCCGAAGAGCTCGCTGAGCACATTGCAGCAATTACTAAATTGTTAGAAAAGTATGATTTAGCAGTTCCTGCCAATTTTACCGACAAAGAAGAAGAATACTCAAAATATTGGGCAATCCGTTCCGGAATTTTCCCATCAGTAGGCGGTACTCGGCCGCTCGGAACGTCCTGCTTGATTGAGGACGTAGCGTTTCACATCGAAGATTTACCGGATGCGGTGGCAGATTTGCAAGATTTAATGGAAAAACACGGTTACCATGATGCTTGTATTTATGGGCATTCGCTGGAAGGCAATTTTCATTTCATTATAAATCAAGCTTTTGATACCGAAAAAGAGATTCAGCGCTATGAAAATCTAATGAATGACGTCATCGCCCTTGTGGTGGATAAGTACGATGGTTCGCTAAAAGCAGAACACGGAACGGGGCGAAATATGGCGCCTTTCGTAGAATATGAGTGGGGGGAAGAGGCTTTCGAGGTGATGAAATCGGTTAAAAAGCTATTTGACCCGAAAAACTTGATGAATCCCGGCGTTATTTTCAACGAAGATTCGAAATGCCACTTGAAAAACTTAAAATCGCTACCCGTCATTGAACTCAAAAATGGTAAAACAGGACATAAGGCAGATAAGTGCATTGAATGCGGATTTTGTGAAATCAACTGTTTGTCAAGCGGCTTCACGCTTTCTGCACGTCAGCGAATTGTTTCGCAACGAGAAATTACCCGTTTGCGGAAAAGCGGTGAAGACCCGAAGCGATTGGCTGAATTGGAAAAAGAATACATTTATCAAGGCGAACAAACTTGTGCCGTGGACGGGCTTTGTGCTACATCCTGTCCAATGGGTATTGATACGGGATATTTGACGCACGACATCCGCGAAGCAAAAACACCCAAAGGAAGCTTTGCATACAAAATCGGTGATTTTTCCGCTAATCATTTTGCCGGAATAAAATCGGGACTTCGTCCGCTTTTGGGCGTGGCTAATGGAGCGCATTCCATTCTTGGAACGAAAGCGATGACAGCAATCGGCAAAGGACTTCACAAGGTAGGAATGCCACTCTGGACGGCTTCACTGCCTAAATCGTTTAAATTGAATGCAAGTAAAATTGCCAACTATTCATCGGAAAGAAAAGTGGTTTATTTTCCGAGTTGCATCAATCAAACAATGGGCGTTTCTAAAAATGCACCCGAGAAAACCCCGCTTGTGAACAAGATGGTATCGCTCTTAAATAAAGCGGATTACGAGATTGTTTTCCCAAGAAATATGGACAAAATGTGTTGCGGAACGATTTGGGAAAGTAAAGGTATGTATGACATCGCCGACCGTAAGACGGCAGAACTTGAAGATGCTCTTTGGGAAGCAAGCGAATATGGAAAATATCCTGTACTTTGCGACCAAAGTCCGTGTACGAAGCGGATGAAAGAGAAAATAAAACGGATGAAAATTTATGAACCGGCTGAGTTTATCTATGATTTCTTGCGCGATAAATTGATTTTTGAAAAGACTGATAAGCCGGTAGCTCTACACATTACTTGCTCAATGACTAAAATGGGCTTGGCAAACAAAATTATTGAACTTGCCAAACTTTGTTCAACCGATGTGCTGGTACCAGCCGAAGTGGGATGTTGTGGCTTTGCCGGCGACCGCGGATTTACCTATCCAGAAGTAAATGCTTACGCTTTACGAAAATTACGTCCGCAAATTGAAAGTAAGAACATTAAAGTAGGTTATTCTAATAGTCGCACTTGTGAAATAGGGCTGGAAACAAATTCCGGAATTCCGTATATGTCGATTGTCTATTTAGTGGATGAAGTAACAAGGAGTATTTAGTTTAAAGTAAAATAGTTGATAATTTTGGATATGATAAGTACTACGTCAAATTCTCATTCTGGGAAGCAGAAACAAGGTAGAATTCTCGCCCTTGATATTCTTCGCGGGATTACCATTGCCGGAATGATTTTGGTCAACAATCCCGGTTCGTGGAG
>JAAYSS010000125.1 GCA_012518275.1 Bacteroidales bacterium | reverse complement strand
GGCTTGCCGGGTAGATTACCCCGCCGTTGCCTTCGCCACCGATTACGGCATTGATTTCTTTCATTTTTGTAACCACATTCACTTCGCCAACTGCTGCAGCTTCGTAAGTGCAGTTGTATTTGCGGGTTACGTCACGCAGTGCACGGGTAGAGCTTAGATTGGAAGCGGTGTTGCCCGGCGTGTGTTTCAAAACATAGTCAGCCACGGCTACGAGCGTATATTCTTCGCCAAACATACTTCCGTCTTCGCAGATTATTGCCAGCCTGTCAACATCGGGGTCAACCACAAATCCAACGTCGAATTTCCCGGATTTCATGACCGATGATATTTCGGTCAGGTGCTCGGGTAGGGGTTCGGGGTTATGCGGGAACTGTCCATTGGGTTCGCAGTAAAGTTTTTTTACCGTTTTTACACCCAGCGCATCGAGCAACTCGGGAATGGCAATACCGCCCACTGAGTTTACACAGTCGATAGCCACTTTGAAGTCGGCAGCTTTGATGGCTTCCATATCTACCAAGTCAAGTGCAAGCACGCTTTCGATGTGTTTTTGTGTATAATCATCTTTGACAGTCAGCGTACCTAATTTGTCAACTTCTGCAAAAGTGAAGTCTTCTGCTTCTGCTAATTTTAGGATGGATTCACCTTCTTTTGCATTCAAGAATTCGCCTTTTTCATTCAGTAATTTCAGAGCATTCCATTGTTTCGGATTGTGGCTGGCAGTAAGAACAATTCCGCCTGCTGCTTTTTCCATTGCGACAGCCAATTCGGTCGTCGGAGTTGTCGCTAAACCGATGTCGATAACGTTCATTCCCATGCCGAGAAGCGTTCCTACAACGAGTTTGTTGACCATTTCACCCGAAATACGTGCATCGCGTCCCACAACAATCGTGTTTGATACTGCATTTTTCGATGATTTGATAAAAGTGGCATAAGCCGATGTGAATTTTACTACGTCAAGCGGGCTGAGACCTTCACCGGCGTGTCCGCCAATGGTGCCGCGAATACCTGAAATTGATTTAATAAGTGCCATATATTGTTTGTTATATTAAAAAAAACCCCTTCATTAAAAGGGGATAGAATGTTTATTCGATAACTGCTATTTTTAGCTCGTAACCAACAGCTTTCAAAATATCACTATATTTGTCAGTGTTTAAGAATGACGGAACAATGATTTTTGCAACTGAATTTTTGTTTTTCATCAATCCGATAGCTTCATATAATCCGGTTCCGTACATTGTGGCATAATATGGGTCGCCATATCGAAATTTCGTAGGATTACCGTCAAAGGTATCGGCAGGTTCCCATTTCCTTGAAAGAACGGTTTTTTGCTCATCCAGCTCGTGTTCTATGGTCCATAAGTAAACAGTGAAAAGAGCTGATTTTTTGATGGTTACGTTTTTATCGCCTTCGGCAACCAAGTGAAAGTAAAGTCCGCTCGGGGTTTTGTAGTACGTGTTCGCGCCCCAAGTTTCCGGTATTTCTTCCACAACTTGGATGTTATTTCTGTCAATGTATTCTTTGATGATGTTTTCTTCCTTTTTCTGAAGATCAGAGTAGCGTTCTCCTTTATTACAAGCCGAGAATGTAAGCAGGAATGCAAGTATAATTAAAATATAAGTTGTTTTTTTCATTTTCGTAATAGGTGTACGTAAAAACCTTGAAATAATTATGCAAATATCCGATTTTGTTGCTGAATAAAAAAGTTAAATATTATTATAGAACGAAGTAGCAACGTGCAAAACCTTGATTTTATGGCGTCCATACTACAAACATCAAGGGCGTAAAAGGCGGAATTTTTTCGGTGCCGTGCGCACCGTAAGCCAAGTACGATGGGATGATAAATCGCACAGTTTGATAGCGATGCATTGTTTTTAATGCTTCTTCAAGTCCTGCGGGTACTTCATTCTTGCCGAAGTGAACGGTTTGATTTTCTACTTTTTCGAGTAGATTTTCCGCCAAATCATAAATTTCGTAAGATATAATCGCGGTTGAATCAACTGAAAGCGGATGATAGACATCGTTTGACATTTCGAGTAAAGACCAAAATCCGACATCCGATTTTTTGTAAGGTTTGTTTTGCTTTTGTACAAATTCAAGCAGTAGGCTGTCTTCTTTTGCTATTAATGCTTGATTGTATTCTTGTATCCATAATTTCGTAGAATCAACAGTTACAGCTTTATTTGACGGATATTGCGCCGAAGGTTTTTTGCATGAAGTTGCCAAATTTAACACGAGCAAGCCCCAACATCCGATTAGAAATATATTGCAAGATTTTTTTAACATATCAATTATCAATTCAACTCGTTACCTAATATTCGCAATGCTGATAATATCTGCAAAAACTCCGGCAGCGGTAACGCTTGCTCCGGCTCCATAACCTTTGATAATCATTGGGAACTCGTTGTAGCGTTCGGTTTTAATCAGCACAATGTTGTTACTTCCTTGCAAATCGTAGAATGGGTGCAAACTATCCACTTCTTGCAATCCGACAGAGCATTTCCCTTTGTCCATCTTGGCTACAAATCGCCAGTGCTTATTTTCGGATACCAGTTTTTTCCGTTTTGATTCAAATTCCGCATCAATTTCCGAAATATTCTTCCAGAATTCATCGATGGTGCCTTCAAAATATTTATCAGGTACAAATAAATTTTTCTCGACATCTTCTTGTTCGACCCGATATCCAGCTTCACGCGCCAAAATTACCAGCTTGCGAATAACGTCTTTCCCACTTAAGTCGATGCGCGGATCAGGTTCTGAAAATCCGGCGTCTTTTGCCATTTTAATGGCTTTGCTCAGTGGAATTTCTTCGCTTATGGTGTTGAAAATAAAGTTTAAAGTACCTGAAAGAACGGCTTCCAGCTTCAAAATATGGTCACCACTGTTGGTCAAGTTATTCATCGTGTTGATAATTGGCAACCCGGCGCCCACGTTGGTTTCGAAAAGGAATTTTACACCGCGTTGGCGGGAAGTATCTTTCAGTTTATCGTATCTTTCAAACTCAGATGAGGCCGCTATTTTGTTGGCTGTAACCACCGAAATATTGTTTTCAAGAAGCGTTTGATAAATCTCAGCCACTTCTTGGCTTGCCGTACAATCCACGAAAACGGAATTGTAGATATTCATTTTTAAAATTTCATTCAAAAATGCCTTAGTGGAACCGTTTTTACCTTCCGCTTTCAGTTTAGCGACGCAGTTTTCCAGGTTGATGCCAGAGCGAAGGAACATCATTTTTTTACTTGATGCCATTCCCACGACATTGATTTTCAGTCCATTTTGGTCCATCAATTTTTGGCGTTGAGCCTTGATTTGGTTGAGCAGACTGCTTCCCACGGTACCCACGCCCACCACAAACAGATTGAGTACTTTGTATTCTGAAAGGAAGAACGAATCATGAATCACGTTTAACGCCTTACGCAAAACCGCGCGGTCGGTAACAAACGAGATGTTGGTTTCTGAAGCACCTTGTGCACAGGCTATTACGTTGATACCGTTTCGTCCGAGTGTACCGAAAAGTTTTCCGGCAATCCCGGGAGTACGTTTCATGTTGTCGCCCACGATAGCGATGGTTACCAGGTCATCTTCTGATTCAATTTTGCTAATTTCACCCTGTTGCATTTCTGTTTTAAATTCTTCTTGAAGAACTTTTACGGCGAGTTTACTGTCGGCATTTTTCACGCCGATAGACGTGGTATTTTCCGATGATGCTTGCGAAACAAAGAATACACTGATGTTGTTTTGGGCAAGTACACGGAAAATTCGGTAATTCACACCAATAACACCCACCATGCCAAGTCCTTGAATGGTAATTAGCGATGTGTCGTTAATGGATGAAATTCCTTTAATGGCTTTAGAACCATTTTGATTAGGAGTTTTTTCGCCGGTAATATACGTGCCGTTTGCATCGGGTTTGAATGTGTTTTTTATTTCTACCGGAATGTTTTTGTGATAAACCGGGAAAATGGTGGGTGGATATATTACTCTTGCACCGAAGTTGGACAACTCCATGGCTTCACTAAAGCTCAATTTTTCAATAACATATGCTCCACTGATAACTTTTGGATCAGCGGTCATAAATCCGTCCACATCGGTCCAAATTTCAAGCTTGGACGCGTCCAATGCAGATGCAATAATGGATGCGGTGTAGTCGGACCCCCCGCGTCCCAAGTTAGTTGGAAAGCCAGTGCTTACGTCAGTCGAAATAAATCCGCCACACACGCAAATATCGGGAGCATCCGTAAAAGTCTCTTGGATAAGTTTGTTTGTTGTAGGAAAATCAACGATATGCTTATCAAATTGATTGATCGTTTTTATAAAATCGCGCGCATCAAAATGTACGGCTTCTTTTATCAAGTTGCTGACAATGATTGATGAAAATACTTCACCATAACTTAATATGGTATCAGCAATACGGCTTGAGATGTCTTTAATCAAGAAAATTCCACGAAGAATTTTAGATAAGTCAGAGAACGGTTCCCGAATTAAATTCCGCGTATGCGATTTTTTATTTTTGGGCACTACTTCGTCAATTAGTTGCAAGTGGCGCGACATCATCTGTTCGTATTCAGCGATGTATGTTTCATCTCCTTGTTCGGCTAATTTTGACGTAGCCAAAAGTTGGTCTGTGATGCCGGACAAAGCAGATACAACAATAATGACCGGTTCCTTCTGTTTCTCAATAATTTGTTTTACTTGTTTTATCCCTTCGTAGGAACCAATAGATGAGCCTCCAAATTTGATAACTTTCATTTTAACTCTACTTGTTTAGTTCAGAACTACAAAATTACTTATTTTTTGGTAAATAAATGTCAGATAAGTTCGTTTTTCTGTTAAAGTGTTGTATATTTCCAAAAAATGGCTTACTTTTGCAACGCTTTTTTAACAAAGGAATTCTTGGTCTCGTAGCTCAGCTGGATAGAGCAACAGCCTTCTAAGCTGTGGGTCGTGGGTTCGAATCCCGCCGAGATCACAAGATGCAATAGGTCAAAGACAAGGGGCTGACTCAAAAAGGTAGCCCCTTTTTATGTTTTTTATGTCTCTATTTTTTGATTGACAATTTTTTCCTAATTTTGTCTAGCTAACCATTATTTTCTTGTCATGAAAAAAATATTATCCTTTACATTACTGCTCACACTCTCAATCTCGACGCTCTTTGGGAATCAAATAAAATTGCTTGCAATTGGTAATAGCTTTTCAGTTGATGCAGTGGAGAACTATTTGTTTGATTTGGTGGAAGCAAATGGTGACACGATTATTATTGGGAATATGTACATTGGTGGATGCTCTCTTGAGAGGCATTACAATAATATGCAGATCGATGCAAAAGCCTATTCTTATCGAAAAAATAGTACCGGAAAACTTGTAAAAACCGAGAATTTTACGTTGAAACAAGCTTTTGAAGATGAAGTGTGGGATTATGTTTCTTTTCAACAAGTAAGTCAACTTTCTGGAATGTACGAAACCTATTTTCCATACATTGACAGTCTGATTGCTTACGCGAGGAAACACGTGCGTAACCCAAGGGTGAAAATTATTCTACATTCTACTTGGGCATATGCTGAAAGTTCTACGCACAAAGGATTTGTGAACTATGGCAATAACCAAACGAAAATGTTTAATGCCATTGTAGAAACTACACGCCGAGCAGCCGAAAGGATTGGAGTCGAGTTTGTTATTCCTGCAGGTACAGCTATTCAAAACGGTAGGACCAGCTTACTTGGTGATACTTTTTGTCGAGATGGATATCATCTCGAATTGACTTACGGGCGATATACAGCAGCATGTACATGGTTTGAAAAGCTGTTCGGAATTTCAGCTATCGGCAGTAAGTATTATCCTGAAACAATCACACCTTTTCAAGCAAAAATTGCTCAATATGCAGCACACTATGCTTGCCGAAACCCTTTTGAAATTACTTCGTTAGCATTCAGAAAGGAATGAAACACTTTAATGTTGTAAGTTCTTAATTTCTATCGTGCGGCTATTGAAACTTCCATCAGGTAAGTGCGTAGTTATCATATCGCCGAGTTTTACCGACTTGACAGAAGCAAGCCGTTGTCCGTTTAGGGTGGTAATGGTGTATCCGCGCTCGGCTAGAAATATTGGAGAATGGGTATCAACCATTGTTTGAAGTTGTTTCAGTCGGTTTTTCTCATGTATTAATCTGTTTCTTGACAAGTGTTTCAGCTGGAAAACAAGGTTTGAAAGCGTATTCCTTTCTTTTAGAAGTCCGGTTTTGGAAGCCTGTTTGATTTTCAGTTTTATCATTTCCAATAATTTTTCTTCCCTTTTTAATACATCGGAAACGCTATTATTCAAATCATAGGCAAAGTTGCTAACTGTTTCATTAGCTTCATCCAATTTAGAAATTAGAAATTCAGCTGCAGCTGTCGGGGTTTTTACGCTGGTATGCGCCACCATGTCGAGGATGGAAATATCACGCTGGTGTCCGATGCCGGCAATAATTGGTAGAGGAAACTGGGCGCAGTTGAGAGCCAGATTGTAGCTGTCAAAGCATGATAAGTCTGTAGTAGCACCACCACCACGGATGATTATTACCACATCGAAAAGGTCAATATGTTCGTAAATCTTTTCCAAAGCATGGATGATGGAGTTTTCAGCTTGAGTGCCCTGCATAATTGCCGGAAACAGTTTCGGGTAAAAAGCATAGCTCGAGTAATTGTTTTTTAGTTGATCACAGAAATCGCCGTAACCAGCTGCTGTTTTTGATGAAATGATGGCAAGTCGTTGAGGTAGAGTGGGGAAGGGAAGTTGTTTGTTCATGTCCACTATACCTTCAGATTCTAATTGACGAATAATCTGCATACGACGTGCAGCCAATTCGCCGATGGTGTAAATAGGGTCAATATCTCTGATATTCAGACTAAAACCATACAGTCCACTAAATTCTACTACTACAGAAACAAGCACCTTTAACCCAGCTTGAAACGACTCACCAGTACTGCTTTCGAAATACGGTTTCAGCATTCGATACGTACTTGACCAAATAATTGCACGTGTTTTAGCGAGAATGTGATCGCTATCGGCTTCTTTTTCAATTAATTCCAAATAGCAATGGCCGTTGTTTTCACGCAGTTCGCTAATTTCGGCATGAACCCAAATAGTAGAAGAAAAATTTTGTCGGATAACAGTTTGAATTCTATCGGTTAACTCTGATAATGAGATTGAGTTCATGGTAAATTTTCTATTTTTAGGATGTAAATTCCTTTTGGAAGACCTTTAGTATCTAATTGAATCATCGGATGTGTGAATTTTTGTCTAAGTATCAACTGACCGGATGTAGAATAAAGACTGAGGACGCCTGATGAATGAGTTTTTTCCGTCGGGATTTGCAATATCTGCTTTGTGTTATCTTCCCTGATATAAACTTTGAAAACCTTATTTTTGGTATTATTGTCACTGATTTGAATCAACGAATTTAATAATATTTTGTTGAGTGCTTTTTTGAAGTCGGGGATTCCGTATCCTACCTTATTATTCGGATTCGAATATTGATTAGCTGATTCGTAAATATTGTTCTTAATCTCTTGGAGAGTTAGTGAAGGTTGTAAAGTTTTTGCGGCTTGGAGGTAGCATGCCACAAGACCGGCAATAATCGGGGTAGAAAATGAGGTACCGCTACCGTAAGTTAGAGAACCGTCAATATCAAGTAAAGCTGTAGAGCTTCCAATAGCACAAAGATTGGGTTTTATCCTGCCGTCGTAGGTGGGTCCTAAGGATGAGAAAATGTTGTGTACACTGTCTTTTGTTACGGAGCCTACTGTTATTACTCCCTCGGCATCAGCCGGTACACTAATGTATTTCCAATCATTATTACCTTCGTTACCGGCAGAGTTTACTACTAAAATTCCTTTTTCAAAAGCCATATTGGCTGCAATGCTGGCTCGGGCCGTCTTTCCGTCAAGGTCGCTGTATGTATAATTCATGGCCGGGTCATCAAAAGTAGTGTAACCCAACGACGTAGTCATAACATCCACGCCTAAGCTGTCGGCATATTCAGCACCTGAAATCCATAAATCAGGTTCAAAAAGATATTCGTCATAAAAGGATTCCGTCTTTATTAGCAGATACGATGCTTTTGGTGCTGTACCTATATAGAAATCGTTAATTTCGGCCGCCATAGTTGAAAGCGTAAATGCACCGTGAATGTTTTCGGTAAAGATATCAGATTGGGGATTGACAAAATCTTTTGTGTCAATCAGGCGCCCTTCATCTCGCAGCAGCTTGAATGCGGGATTGGCATTCACACCCCTAAACCCGGTGTCGAAAATAGCAATATGGATATTTTCGCCGGTATATCCGTTTTGATGGAGGTATTTTCCGTTATGCAGATTGATTTGTTGCTCGGCATCACCGTAATTATACTCGGCTGTTTTTGTTTTAGAAGGCGCAGGGGATAGGTTCTTATTATCAGGTAATAAGCCGGTATATTGCACAGATTTAACGAAAGGCAATGACTTGGCTTGTTCTATTTGAGTTGAATCGTTCAGCACCACTGTAACTCCATTCAACCATTTGGTGGTAGCGAACACCTGTAAACCTTTATTCGCAAGTTGAGTGACATATTGCGGATTGACCGGCAAGTCGGTGCTGTCAATTGGAATGTTGAAAAATGCCCTTCGCTCTATTGCTCTTGCTGAAAGATAGTCAGCGGGATTTGATAAGGTGTAAGGAGAGTTATTTTTGTCCGTAAGCTGTATATAAAAGCAGTAATCCGTTGCACCCAGTTTTCCGTACAACAGGGAAAGGACTACTATTAACATTGAGAGTTTTATCTTCATAATCGGTTTATTTGTTTTACAAAGATAGTGTTTTTTCACAAAACTTTAATTTGAATTTGTCATTTAATTGTTCTTCCGATTTTAAAATATACATACTTTTTTTTAAATGCGATTTGTGTGCCTTTTGAAGAAATAAACTTTGGCAGTATTTTTGATAGGGATACTTGCAAATAGAGAAATAATGAAAAATATCCCACTATTAATTACATTGTTACTTGTTGCTGTGCTAAATCCCCTTTCAGCCGAACAACGTAAGAAAGTATTGCCAGATACTGTGGCTGTTGCTGTGCCGGATTCTGTGGATTCATATTGTGCTTTCCCAGTAATTTCAGTAGGAAATGTGAGTTTTATAAACGGTAAAAAAGAACTTAATACTGATACAATTCTCGTAAGCCAATCGGATAGCACATCCAACCGAGTGCTGATAAAGAGGCAGCTTGTCGATTTCTTTGTTCAAAATGTGGTGTATCCCATTGAGTTACGGCAAAATGCAGCGGAGGATCATTTAAAGATTCAATTTGAGGTAGATGCAAATGGGCGGATAAAAAATCCGAAAGTGCTCGAAGCTGAATTTCCGGCAATGGCTGAGGAGCTACTTCGGGTAATGGACAAAATGCCGAGATATATAGCTGACTATTCGCCGCCTCTCACTTGTAAAGATAAAAGACGGGACAGAAAGAAACATCGGAAAAATACTACTGTGGAGATTCCCATCAGCTTCCGAATGCTGAGATTGTAATTGCCATTCGAAAGGGGAGATTTTGAGATTGGAGCAATATAACTTAGCCTGAAATGTAGCATTGGATTATGATGCAACCATAGTAAGGGACGACATTTGAACTTTACATACATAAAGAACAAAGCTGTTTCGGATATCCGAAACAGCTTTGTTTATTAGAGAGATTATAATAATCTTTTTAATCAGAACACTTTGGTTGATTATTATTTGATTACTTTTACTGTTTCCTTGTGATTTATTTTGATTAAATAAATACCTTTTGGATAGCGACTAGTATCAATCGTAATTGATTTAGCTGCATTACCGTTCACTTTGTCAAGTAGAACTCCAGTGTTTGAATATACTTCTACATACTCTATTCCGTCAGCTGATTCTATTATACAGTAATCATTGATCGGGTTAGGATATACGCTTATATCCATTGTTTCAATTTCATCAATTCCGGTACCAGTGTTTTCGAGAACCATTGATTTCTGTGCCGGAGTAATACAGCTGTTGTCCGATGTTGGCATTGCCCACACGCTAACTAACTTTCCGGCATAAGATACGGCATACATATTCCCGGCATAGTCAAATTCAAAATCATCATAAGCGGTAGTAGAACCGTTTAATGTAGAGATGAATTTCTCAGATACAATCGGCGTATTACCGTCCATTGTGTATGAGAATACAGCGGCTCCATTATTGAATGCGAGGGCTATCACTTTCTCTTTTTCATTGACACCCATTGCTCCATTCATAGAAGAGCCTGTTTTTCCCCAGCTTGTATATGTATTGAATACCGTATTATTTTCAGCGTTGCTATGGTAGAACATAAATGGATTGCCTGTGGTTTCAGAACCGGATCCTCTATATTGTGCAGCCCAGTAACCACCTTCTACGGCAGCTAAGCTGTTATTGTCGTTACCGATATAGCTTGCTTTCCTTCCGGCTGCGCTAGGTGCGGTTGTCCATTCAACGGCTTCGCCGATGTTGTACGTATTGATGTTTTTCCACCAAGAAGTACCTTCTGCTACAGATCTGTCAACTCCATAAAGACGTGTGTCTGCACCTGTACCCGTTACACTGATTGCACCAGTACGTCCTCCAACATATGTGTTTCCTACAGAGAGTTTACCGTAGGTAGTCTCACGAGTCGCACCGGTAAAAATAGAAGCCATTTCATAGCTTTCAGGATTCATATAATAGATACCTGAATTATTATGGCTATAATCAGATACAAATACACGGCCGTCAGCAGCTACTGCAACTTTGCGTGGACTTGCACCTTTAGTTGTATTGTCCCAGGTGATATTACCTGTATAGGCATTGTCTCCTTGCGAAGTTATGTCTGAACCATCAGCACCAAGGATGTAAATTCCTTTGGTTGTTGTACGTCCTGCATCAGCACCTTCATCTGAGTTTGTAATATAAACTCTTCCGAAGAATTTGCTCTCGGGTGATTTGTCTACTGCTACACCTTTTGGTCCAAAGTAATGGTATTTCTCGCTATCGTCCGAAATTTTTACAAATTTAGTAATGTTGTCTGCTGTAGCTTTGATGGACCAGTTAAATTTACTTCCTTCCGGAATATCTGTAAATGCAATTTCAGCAGTGTTTTCACCTTTCGATAATCCTGTTAAAGCAATTGTTTTTACGTCTTTGCCGGATTCAGCATCTGAAAGGATCAATTCTACCGATGTAGCATTTTCATTTAACACATAACTGATAGTGTATCCGTTAGTATTCTTTTCAGCTTTTAGATCAGAAGCAAATATTCGAGCAATAGCTTTAGGCTCTATTTGTTTGGATCTGAATTTCACGATATTATCTCCAACTAACAAATATAATTCAATATCTGCATTGTCAACTACTCCTGCAGAAGCCATATAAGTTATTTCAGGTTGATTGGTAACAACTGCTTCTGTAGTACCAATGCTTACGGCGTTATCAAGTCCATTAGTAACATCGTAAAGCTTTACTTTGTGTGAATAGGTGTTATCTGCCTGTTTTTCACACTCAACCGTTGTCATGTACACTTTATCTAAATATCGGAAGAAGTTTGTGCCTGATGATTCTACTGGTATTTTATCAGAGAATTGTGCAGTTTCAATAGCGTCATGACTATTCCAGTCTACTCGGAATTCAATCGGATTTGAAATATTTCCATCCAATACGAAGCGATGTAGTTGTTCTTTCTGGTCTTCATTCTCAATGTCTCCAAATGGAGAATAAGTTATCCTGAAGCTACTTCCGAAATCGGGTGCAAGGTATTTTGTATCATTCCATTGATAGCCGGCTAATTCGTCGTTGGTTATTTTCCAACTTATCAATTTCTCGGTATACTCTGTAGTCCAGTCATTTCCTGCGTGTGAATTAAAATAGAGATAGAAATCGTCAATGTTTCCTTTAACTGCTATGGAATTGCCTATAAAATTAGAATAGTTGTTCCCAGATTGAGCCAGGCTAGCCCAAGTATTTGTTGGCAGTTTAGTTATCATTATCGGTTTGCTGTCTTCCAGAGTTTCAGTATCTGTTGCTTGCCATTTGTACACATAGAAATCTCCGGTTTGATAACTATTGTTTTCTCTTCCTATTACGGTAGAGTTAGTTCCAATTAGTACACCATCCGTTGTAAATGCAATATCTGAAAGTACGTACGGGAACTCTTTACCTTGATGGCCTTCGGTTATGATTCCTTCTGTGCTCATTTCTTTTATTAATTCACCCGTGGTAGGATTGATAACTAAAAGTTTTGGAGCTTTTGTAGCATCTACTGCTAATACATAATACTTATTGTCTCTTAATATAGCTCGGCGCACAGTAAGACCTTGTAAAACTTCTATATTATTCAGTTCAAGTTCTTTTTCAAACTCAAATTGAGTCGGAGCTGCAATATCTCCATCTTGTTCCGGAGTTGGGTAGTAAGGATCTAAGAACGGATAGGGTGGAGGCGTGGTTGTATCAGCAACCAGCATATTGATAAATGAAGTTTCATTAGCCTTAACTTCTATTTCAGCCGTATCAGCTATATATTCCGTATCCGGAAAATCATATACTAAAGTATAAGTACCCGGTTCCAAATCTGTAAACACATATACACCGTTGTGTTCTTTATCGGTTGTGTATCGACCCACTTCTTTGTTTGCTGAATTTTTCAACACTACAGTAACTTCATTCAGTGGTAGATAGGCATCAACTGAGTTTGGTGCATACTTATAAAGTGTATGCTCCAGAGTTTTATATTTATCTTTAACGGTACCCATGATGGCTCCCTTGGTTTCTGAATTATCTCCAAACCATGCACGGATAGCGCGTGCGTATCTTATACCTTCCTGACGGCAATAATCCTCATTAAGCAATCTGTGTCGTTCTGGGTGGTAGGTATGGAAACTACCCTCGCTTAAGAAACCGTCACATCCGTGTCTTAAAACTCCGTAATATCCGGTGTAACCCATGGTTGTACTACTACCTCCCATAAAACTAATATCACCGCGTGTGTTGTTAGATGTAGGTCTATTGTGTGCCGAGTAGTAGGTTATATCATTTTTGGAAATGTATTTCCAGGCATCTAACGCCATGTTCTTAGCATCTACCAATCCGTTGCCTACTTCTGCGTCAGTTCCTCTATACAGTAAGAGAGGATAATTTGTAAATGCCCCATCAGTAAATGCGTTACTGTGTATAGAGAGGAAGTAGTCCATATTGTTTGTTTCTACATCTTGAGCAATAACGCTTAATGTAACAATTTGCGTAACTCCGTCTACTACATCGCCTTCTCTGTATTTATCGTTGGGTGTAATGTGTTTATCATCATCTCTAACCACTCCGTTTACTGTACGGCTCATTTTGATATAGCCGGTTCCGGCCTTTTTTAACTCATCATATAAACCTTTAGCTTTCATTAGGTTACTTTTTGTTTCAAAGAATCCTAATGTGTCCTTTACGGCATAGTTTATAGTAGCTAGCGGCCTGTCGTTAGGTCCCCATCCTCCATGTCCGGGGTTGATGTATATACGTGCATCTTGAAGCGTTTTTTGCGCATAGATATTTGCCATTGGAATAGCCAATAAAACTATAATGGCTAAGCATAATTTATATATTGTATTTCTCATAGTAGTATTATTTTGAAGTTTTTACATCCATAATGAATATTTTACCATCAGCGGTATTGTAAGTAATTTTAGATGCATCAGCCGATGCTGAAGGGTTTACTGCGATAACAGATTTATCCGTTAATACTGTACGTCCAGAGCCGTTGATGTTGACTGCTACTAATTCGGATGAAATTAGTATTTCTCCGTTGTCTTGGTCAACCATTCCTACAACCCAGTTGTTCCCAAGCCAGTTTGGTGCTCTGAGTACACCTAAGGCAGTTGGGTTACTACCGTCGATATTGCACACGTACGAGTTGGCTGTTTCAATCACATAATAAAGTATTTTTTTCCCATCAGGTGAGACAGAACTCCAAAGATAACTTTTGTCTTTTCCGGATGGAGATATTTCCTTAGTTCTTCCATTTACTGTAACAAAAAGCTTTCCTTTGTCAATACTTGTGATTGGCGGGGTGTTTCTTGATGAAACTCTTTTTCCGGCTACTCTTTTTTTCTTCATTTTGCCGTTATCTATGGCAAGGACAGTTCCATCTTTTATATTTAATCCTTGCAAATTTCGTGTGTTTTTAATTAAAACCCGTTGTTTTCCGGTTTCCAGATTTACGCTTTTGAGCGTAGTATAACGTAATCTGTTTTTATATTCAGAGTTACGGTATATCACCGTAGAGCCATCTTGAGAGATTCTTGCTCCAAAACCGGCACCTTTGTCTTTAGTAATTGTACTGAGTTTTTTAGTAGCTAAATCGTACTTTTGAAGTCCTTTCATATCATTACCTGTTAATAGCAGGTAATCACCTGTAGGACTCATGATGGGTAGGCACCCGGCTTCTTGAATGGGTACCTGTACATTTTTGATCACTTCTATTTTTTGTGCAAAAACCAGTTGAGTGACCGCTAAAAGTGCTAATGAAAAGAATAGTTTTCTCATAGGTGAATGTTTTTAATTAAATAAAGTTAATTGTGAAAAAATGGTTCATAAGAGTATGAATTTTTAGCTAAGTTACAAAATATTGTTAGCTAGTAGGAGCTGTTTTTTACATAATTAACTTACTTTGTGTGTGAAAACCTTAAGGTGTTATTTTGTTTTTCAGTGTGTGTTTTTTGTGACGTTTTGTTGCTTTTGCCTGTTTTAATTAGATACATGAAAGATGTAAAAAATAAATAATTTATTTACTCTTAAAATTAGTAATTTGTTAGTTTAAGATTATAATTAAGACAAATAGAACTTATTTTAGCACATTTTCAAACATTTTTGCTGTTAGTTTGTCTAATTTTTTGTTACTTTGCTTATTCTATATGTTTTTAAGAAATTTGGGAAATTAAATTAAATGATAAACCGACACAACATAAAAACTGAAATCTATCAAGAAACGGCTGTGCTTATTGGTTTAATCACATCGGAACAGCCCGAAGAACGTGCTAAAGAATACTTGGATGAATTGGCTTTCTTAGCTGAAACTGCAGGGGCAAAACCGATTAAAATGTTTTTTCAGCGTTTGGATTATCCACATCCTAATACTTTTGTGGGATCGGGTAAGCTTCAAGAAATCAAAGCGTTTGTAGATGAAAATGAGATTGGAATCGTGATTTTTGACGATGAGTTATCCCCCCGACAACTGCGAAACATTGAAAAAGTATTGGTAGATCAAAGCCCTAATGCTGTAGATCAAGCAAGGATTTTGGACAGAACAAATCTTATTTTAGATATTTTTGCAAGGCGAGCACAAACGGCAAATGCAAAAACTCAGGTGGAATTAGCACAATATCAATATATTTTGCCGCGTCTTACACGAATGTGGACACACTTGGAACGTCAACGAGGAGGAGCTATCGGGCGGTACGGTCCGGGTGAAACTCAGCTCGAAACCGACCGAAGAATTATCCTGAAAAAAATCTCTTCGCTGAAAGCTGATTTGAAGAAAATAGACCGTCAGATGGCTACGCAACGGAAAAATCGAGGTGCTATGGTTCGTGTTTCCTTGGTGGGCTATACCAACGTAGGAAAATCTACCATTATGAATCTGCTGAGCAAATCGGATGTTTTTGCTGAAAACAAGTTGTTTGCTACTTTGGACACTACAGTCCGTAAAGTTGTTATCGAAAATTTGCCGTTTTTGCTTTCCGATACTGTGGGTTTTATTCGAAAACTTCCCCATAATTTAATCGAATCTTTCAAATCTACTCTCGATGAAGTGCGTGAAGCCGATTTGCTGTTGCATGTGGTGGATATATCTCATCCCAATTTTGAAGAGCAAATGGAAGTGGTTAATCAAACACTTCGAGAAATTAATCACGAAGAAAAGCCCACAATTTTGATTTTCAATAAGATAGATGCATTTACATACACTCCAAAAGACTCCGATGACCTTTCACCGATGAAACGTGAAAATTTCAGTCTGGAAGAGTTGAAAAACACTTGGATGGCAAAACTACATGACAACTGTCTATTTATTTCGGCTAAGGAAAAAACCAACATAGATGAGTTACGTAATATGCTTTATGAACGCGCAAAAGCCATTCATGTAAAGCGTTATCCTTACAACGATTTCTTGTATCAAAAGTATGATGATATAGAGGAATAGAATTTTGAGTTATTTTTTGTTTTAACATTACAACAGTTCGATTTTATTGATGAAATCATATAGACCTTTAACAGATAAAGAAATTGCCACATTGGTGGTGTATGGTTGCACTGCCGATGATTGGAAAAATATTTCCGTTGTAGAAGATTTTAATCCGCAATACGTGTCCAATGTCAGTTTTTCAGGGACGGTAAAGCTCGGTTCGTTTGAGAAAGTTTTTGAAATGGGTGGAGGCGTAAAAAAACACAGCGGAATTTACAATTGTAACATCCACAACTGTATTATCGGCAACGATGTTTTTATTGATAAAGTGCACAACTACATAGCCAATTACGAAATTTGTGATGAAGCCTACATCGAGAATATCAATGTTATTTTCGTGGAAGGAAAAACTTCGTTCGGCAACGGACTGAAAATACCTGTGATGAATGAAATGGGCGGTCGCGAAATACCTATTTTCAATGAGCTGTCGGCACCGTTGGCGTATATTATCACATTCTACCGTTATCGTCCCGAAATGATTGCCAATATTTTGAAAATGATTGAAGATTACGCGGAAAACGTAAGCTCAACCATGGGGAGAATTGGAGAAAAAGTTCAGATTATCAATTGTGGACGAATTAAAGACGTATGGGTTGGAGATTTTGCCAGCATCAAAGGTGCTTCCAATTTGAAAAACGGAACCATTAACAGTAACCAAAAAGCACCCGTAAAAATTGGTTCGGGAGTGAAATGCAAGAATTTTATTATTGCGTCGGGTGTTCACATCACTGACTCTACGCTTATTTCCGGTTGTTTTGTTGGACAAGGGTGCATCATGGACAAGCACTATTCAGCCTTGGATTCGGTGTTTTTCTCAAACTGCCAAGGAATGCACGGTGAAGCTACAGCTATTTTTGCCGGTCCTTATACGGTGTCGCACCACAAGTCAAGCCTTTTGATAGCCGGAATGTATTCTTTCTTGAATGCTGGCAGCGGTTCGAACCAAAGCAACCATATGTATAAACTTGGACCCATTCATCAGGGAGTGGTGGAGCGTGGCTCAAAAACCACGAGCGATTCTTATATCCTTTGGCCTGCTAAAATCGGTGCCTTTACACTGGTTATGGGACGCCACACGTCACATCCGGATACCACAAACCTACCGTTTTCATATCTGCTTGAAAATGCCACGGAAAGCATACTGGTGCCTGCCATCAACTTGCGGAGCGTAGGAACGGTGCGCGATGCGCAGAAATGGCCCAAGCGAGACAACCGAACCGATGACGTAAAGCTCGACCCGATAAATTTTAACCTGCTGAGTCCGTACACTATTCACAAGATGTACAAAGGGATTGAAACGCTTGAAAATTTGAAAAAATCATCGGGCGAGACATCAGAGATTTATTCTTATCATAATTGCAAGATAAGTAATTCGTCGCTCAACAAAGCCCGTAAGCTGTATAAAATCGGGATTTATAAGTTTTTAGGCAATTCGCTAATAAGCAAAATTGAGAAAGAAAAACCCGGAAATTTCTCGGAATTACAGCAAAAATTGATAAATGATACCGACAAAGGACTTGGAGAATGGGTTGATTTGGCAGGTTTGATTGCACCGAAAAATGAAGTTTACAAGATGCTGGATGAAATTGAAAACAATCAACTGAATTTGAAAGAAATTTTGGAGAAATGCTGGAATTTTCATCACGAATATTACAATTATGAATGGACTTGGGCACAGAAAAAACTGGAAGAATATTGGCAAAAACCAATCAACGAAGTTACTAAAGAGGAAATAATCGATTTTATTGAGCTTTGGAAATACTCGGTTGTCAAGCTCGACCGAATGCTTTACGAGGATGCAAAAAAAGAATTTGACCTAACGTCCATGACCAGTTTTGGGATGGACGGAGACAACGAGCAAAAGCAAAAGGACTTTGAAAATGTTCGTGGTAGTTTTGAGGGAAACCCTTTTGTACAAGAAGTTCTAAATCATATTGAAAGAAAAACAGAGTTGGGAAATAGAACGATTGCATACGTGGAAAATCTTATTTAACTTTATTGGCTGAGTTTTGTTATAGAGATAATACGCAAACAAATTTATAAGCAGATATATGAATAATTTTAAATTTTATAGCCCGACCTATTTTGAATTTGGGCGAGAAACAGAAACGAAAGCCGGTGAACTTGTTGTTCGTTTTGGTGGTAAAAAAGTATTGTTACATTATGGCGGTGGAAGCGTTGTGAGAAGCGGTTTACTTGCACGTGTAAAAAAATCTCTTGAAAAAGCAGGGGTTCAGTATATCGAATTGGGTGGCGTTGTTCCAAATCCACGCAGTGGAATGGTGTACGAAGGGATTGAAATTTGCCGAAAAGAAAATGTGGACTTTATTCTGGCTGTAGGCGGTGGGAGCACAATAGATTCAGCCAAAGCTATTGCTATCGGCGTTCCTTACGAGGGTGATTTTTGGGATTTTTACCAAGGGAAAAAGATTGAAAAAGCACTCCCTGTAGCTACTGTTTTAACATTGGCGGCTACCGGTAGTGAAGCGTCCAACTCTTCGGTTATAACTCATGAAAAGGAAAACATGAAGCGTGGAACCAACAGCGACTTGATTCGTCCGATATTTTCAATCCTAAATCCGGAACTGACGACAACATTGCCACCGTATCAAACAGCATGTGGAGCAACGGATATCTTTGCACATATTTTGGAGCGTTACTTTACCAATACTAAAAATGTAGAAGTTACCGATAGAATGTGTGAATCCATTATGCTCACTATCATTAATGAAACACCCAAAGCGCTTGCAAATCCAAATGATTATGATGCGCGTGCCAACATTATGTGGGCCGGAATGGTGGCGCATAACGATATTTGTGGGGTAGGGCGTGAGCAAGATTGGGCAACGCATCAGCTTGAGCACGAGCTTTCGGGGCTTTACGATGTGGCTCACGGCGCGGGTTTGGCAGTAATGTTCCCCGCTTGGATGAAATACAATATGAAGCACGATGTGATGCGTTTTGCACAGTTTGCCGTACGCGTTTTCGGTTGTCAGATGGACTTCCAAAATCCGGAACGTACTGCAAAAGAAGGAATTGCTAAGTTTGAACAGTTCCTTCTTTCCATTGGAATGCCCATCCGCTTCAAAGAATTAGGAGCTAAAGCAGAAGATATCCCAACTCTAGTTGAAATGCTAAAAATGGACACGCGTTCGGTTGGAAGTTTTGTTAAACTAACGAAAAAAGATGCGGAAGCGATTTACAAATTAGCTGCGGATGTGAAATAATACCTTTTATCCTATCTTCCGCTGATAACTACGTGAAAATTGTTGATTTTCGTATTTCATACAAAATAATTACTTTTGACTTCCTGTTTTTATTAAAGCAGGAAGTTTTTATTTTATAAATCAACAATGAAGTCTGTAAAATACCTTTCATTTCCACGTAAAAATATCGAACTGGAAATTATTCTTCCGGCATCCAAAAGCATTAGCAACAGGGTATTAATTCTAAATGCATTGTCTTACAGCCCTTATGAAATTGAGAATTTATCGGATTGTGATGATACTCGTGTGATGGTTGATGCGTTTGACAGTAATAGTACGCACTTCGACGTGGGGGCAGCAGGAACTTCGATGCGTTTTTTAACTGCTTTTCTGGCAAAAACGGTAGGTGAGTGGACCATTACTGGTAGTGAGCGGATGAAAAATCGTCCAATAAAAGTGCTCGTTGATGCGCTGAATTTGCTCGGGGGAAGGGTTGAATACATGGAAAAAGAAGGCTTTCCGCCGTTGCGGATTTTCGGAAGTGCGTTGATGGGTGGTGAAATAAGTTTGGATGGCGGAATCAGCAGCCAGTATATTTCTGCTTTGATGATGATTGCTCCGTATATGCAGAACGGGTTGAAAATCAATCTTAAGGGGAAAATTATTTCCAAGCCTTACATTGAAATGACACGGAGAATGATGGCTGATTTTGGAGTGAAGGTTGATTTTCGGGGAAACAGGATTGATATAAAACCCCAAACCTATCAACCGATTCGTTATCGGGTAGAGTCTGACTGGTCAGCGGCATCGTATTGGTATGAAATGCTCACATTTGCCGAAGGAGGGAAAATAAAGCTCAATGGTTTGATGAAAAACAGCTTGCAAGGTGATAGTCAGGTTGCGGAAATTTATAGGGATTTCGGTATTAAAACCGAATATTTTGATAACTATATCGTGATTACAAAATCTACAACATCGGGTTTCGAACTTTCGACTTCAGCATTAGAAATTGATTTCACAGACATTCCCGACTTGGCTCAAACGGTTGTGGTAACGTGTTGCATGAAAGATATTCCTTTTAGATTCAGTGGATTACAAAGCTTGAAGATTAAGGAGACAAACCGCATTACTGCATTAATTAACGAACTGAAAAAACTGGGATTTCTCCTTCATGAACCTGCTGAAGGGCAATTGGCGTGGAGTGGTGAAAAGTGCGAATCAGAAAAAACACCATCTATTGCCACCTACGAAGACCATCGCATGGCAATGGCTTTCACACCTGTTGCGCTAATCAGACCCGTTGAAATACAGCATCCGGAAGTAGTTACAAAATCGTATCCGAGATTTTGGGAAGATATAAATCAACTAAACGGATAAACGGGTGAAATAAAAGTAAAATTTTATAACACCAATAAACTGCCTGCCATTATCGCCATTCCCGTAATAAAGCCATAAATAGAGTAGTGGTGTTCGCCGTACTTTTCGGCGCTGGGAAGTAGTTCATCCACAGAAATGTAAACCATGATTCCGGCAACGCCAGCCATGATTGCCCCCAAGACAAACGAATTCAAAAATTGACTGAGAATTAAGAAACCTATCAATCCGCCAATCGGTTCAGCCATTCCCGATGAGAGTGAAAGCCAAAAAGCTTTGCTTCGGTTTCCGGTTGAGTAATAGATGGGAATAGAAACGGCAATTCCTTCGGGAATGTTGTGAATGGCAATGGCAACGGCAATGGGGATAGCCAAGTCGGGTGAAACCATAGCGGTTGCAAAAGTAGCTATGCCTTCCGGGAAATTATGAATTGCAATAGCCAAAGCTGTCATTATGCCTATCCGTTTTAATTCTGAATAGTGATTTTTTTCCAGTTCTTCCACTTTGTGGATTTCGTGTGGGTTATCATCATCAGGTATAAGCATATCAATGATGAAAATCACTGCAATCCCCGCAAAAAATGCCAGTGTTATAAACAAATCAGCTTGCATAGGATTAGTCTTTTCCATAAGCTCACGAGCTTGCGGAAACAACTCCACAAACGAAACATAAATCATCACACCGGCAGAAAGTCCGAGTGCAAAAGAAAGGAATTTTGTGTTGGTTTTTTTTGTAAATACACCCAATGCACCCCCAATTCCCGTGCTTAGTCCGGCGAAAAGAGTTATTAAAAACGCAAATAAAAGATTTTCATTTCCTTCCATAAGTTTGTTATAATCGTTTTTTAGGTGTAGTTGCCTGAAATTCCTTCAAGTAAAAAGGCTCAAAATAAGCTGTGTCTGCAAATTTACCTGCCTTAAATTTTTGATCGGCTAAATTAATCATATTACTCGCCAAAGGCTCAATATCCGATATAAATCGTGCATTAGGATGAGTTATCACTTTTCTGCATTTGTCTGAACCGTTTCCAAAGAAATAAACAATTTGTTTTTCAAGAGCATCCGAAAATGAATTTTCTGTAACTATTTCAGCCCAAACTGGTTTTACATTTTCCAAATCAGCATTGTAAAACGCCGTGTAAACTTCCATTCTTCGCGCATCTATCATCGGGCAGAGCAAGGCATTTTTTTCGATTGTCAATTTCGAAACTGCGTCTGCGCAAATTATTTGCAACGTATCAATCGCAATCAAAGGTATGTCAAAACCGTAGCAAAGTCCTTTAGCCGTAGAAACCCCGATACGAAGCCCGGTATAAGAGCCTGGACCTCCACTGACTGAAATAGCATTCGGTGTCAAATTTAGTTCATTAAGTTTATCCAGTGCTTTTCCTACGAAGGGACTCAGCATGGTTGCGTGGTTGAGCCCTTCGTCATTCGAAATTTCAAATACATTCTCACCATCACAGCTTGCAGCCACTGAGCAGACATTAGTAGATGTTTCTATATGAATTATTGTCAAAATATAATTGTTCTGAAGTTATACGATTGGATAAAGTTACTTTTTTCTTCCGGTAAGCTGAAAAAACCAGCCCAAATTTACCGATGCATTCATGAAGTTGGATGTGCTGAAAAAATCAGTTTTACTGTTAGGGAAAAAATCTGAAAGTCCGTAATAAGCACGTAGTTCCCATTGAAGCACACCTAATTTTTTTGTATGCAAGTTATATCCCAAGCCGGCAGTAATTCCGTAGTCAAGTTTTTTATCAGCAAGAAGCACTCGTTGGTCGGCGGAAGGATTTGAATTGTCGTCTTTAAGAACTTTGTCTTCCAACAGATAGCTTAATTTAGGTCCAAGATTGATTATAAACCGATGAGTATCTCCCAAATAATAATGAGTCAAGAAGGGTAGTTCCACATAATTAAATTGGCGCGAATATACGCCGCCTTTTTCAGTAAAGCCGCGTTGAGAATAATTAACCTCCACTTGTAAACCAAAGTGTTTCTCAGTAATGTACCGAATTGCCAATCCACCGTTGTAGCCAAATTGGTACCCCTGCTGTACACGTGGATAAAGAAGCAAAATAGAGCCGTTCACACCGTGAGAAGTTCCGATGTATACTTCAGCCGGGTCAAGCAACACGGTTTGTGATGCAACATTTTTTGGGAAAAACATTGCCAACAAGAATAAAATTACAAGAAGAATCTTGTTATCTTGAAACCGCATCATCTTCAATCAGATACATTTGTTGGTTTACAAATCCTCCATTTTTCCCAGTACGCTTAAATTCAAAATTTGACTGTACACCACGGTTGAAATTCAACGATTGAGTGGATTCATTGAATTTAAAGCCATCTCGAGTCATCAATGAAAGGAAATAAGTGGTAATGTCGTATCCCAGCAGGTCAAATCTCGGATTGATGAGTGGAAGCTTATCTTTATAGTATTTTTTGAATTCTTGTTCATAAAATTGTGTTCCGAGCTTGTTGCCAGCAAAAGGGGCCACATAATACATTTTAGGTTTCTTCCCTCTATAATTTCTCCAAGAATATTGACCTAAAACACCTACATCAAATTGATTTGAGATAGTATAGAGATCTGTTAAATAATTTTGAACTGTATTGTAGTCATCCGTATTAAAAATCAAGATGTTTTTTCGATCAGAAGCGAGATTTTTATTCAGCGAATTTGCAAAGTTTTCGGCTTTTAATAAAGTATATCCGATGCGTTGACGGTCGAAGTGTTGTTTCAAATGGCTGTAAAAATCCATGCTATCATCACTCCAACGCATATTGTTAGTTTCAACAAATATGATTTGTGTATTATTAAATTTGTTTTTAATCAGATTCCTAACATAGTCGTTCTGCGTGTCTTGGTCAGGGTTGAATTGGAAGAGATACGGATTATCTTGAACTTGAGTTACTTTTGAACTGAACGGAATGACGGTATTGATTCTACGTCTTTTAGCAAAGTCAGCCAAAATCGGGGTTTGAATCGTATAAGCCGGTCCGACAATCAAATCCATTTCTTGCATTTCTGGTTTATTGATGATTTCGTGGATTTTAGTCTCTGTCTTTTCTGTATCAAAAGAATAGATTTCAAACTTCATATCGCCGTTTTTGACGTTATTGATAGCCAGTAAAGAACCCATATAAAACTCGATAAACTTCTCTGCAGTAACATCATTTGGATTGTTTTGCATAAATGGAAGTAAATAGGCTATTTTGTAAGTTGTTTTTGGCTCGCGTGGCATTACAACGGGGGCAGTTGCTACCGATTCTGAACTCACCACTTTTCCATCATCTGGCTTGCTGACATCTTGAAACGGGATTTTCAACACTGAGCCGGCCATAAGCCCTTTTTCCGTTTCGGGATTCAGACGTTTTAGGTCATCAACACTAACATTGTATCTTCGGCTGATAGAGTAAAGCGTCTCTCCTTGCGATACTTTATGTGTAATATAAGTTTCGTCAGTACCAACATGTAGCGTCCTTTCCGAAGTTTCCGGACGAGTAGCTGTAACAGCAGATTTTGTGGTGGAATTTTTAGCTAATGGAATGTGTAGTACATCTTGCGGCTGAATACTTCGTTCACGCAAAAACGGATTTAATTGAATAATCGTCTTTTGACTAACGTTGTATCTACGGCTTATGGAGTAAAGTGTTTCACCTCGAGTTACGATGTGTTTAAAATAAGTATCTTCAACACCAACGTGTAGTGTGTTTTCCGAAGTTACCGGACGAGTAGGTCTTGGTCCCTCTTTTTTAACTAACGGAATTCGCAATATGTCGTTAGCTTGAATTCCACGTTCATGCAAGAATGGATTTAATTCTTTGATTTTCTGTTGTGTAACGTTGTATCTGCGGCAAATGGAATAGAGCGTTTCACCTCGAGTTACGTGATGTGTAAAATAGGTTTCGTTTGCCCCTACGTGTAGCGTTCTTTCAGATACAGACGGACGAGTAGGAGTAACAGTCGGTTTCGTTTGATGTTTGGTG